>JBOHII010000214.1:0-29309 GCA_050725955.1 Pseudolabrys sp.
GGACAGGACCGCGTCGGCCTCGGCGCTTGCCTGCACGAACGCGTCGGGCGGCAAATCGACGGCGACGCCGGCGAAGATCGCGCGCACCGGCCGGCGCTGCGCCACCGGCGCGACGGTCGAACCGGCCCGCCACGACAGCCGCGCAAGATCGTACTCCGCGGCGAACCGCGCCAACGCCTCGAGACCGTCGAGCGCCGGCGCGTTCGGCAATTCAAGCAGCACGTCGACGCCACCGTCGCCGAGCGTTAGCGCCGCGCTTGCCGCGCCGCGCCGCGGCAGGATTGCGGCCGCGAGCTTCCGCAACGGCGCGACCACCGCGACCAGCGCCGGATGCAGCACGTGACATTCGCGCATGTCGACGATGGTGTGACTCATGCGGCCGTGGAAGCCAGCGATCGCTTCGCCGTTGCGCGCCAACGCCAGCCGGGCACGGCGGCGCGTACCGGGCGGGAGCCGGCGCAACGGCGCGATCGCGACGCCCTTGAAGCCGTGCTGCGCCAAAGCGCGTTGGAGCCAGCCGAGCTTAACCGTCGCATAGGTTTCGCCGGTCAGGTGCTGCAAGGCGCAGCCACCGCACGCGCCGAAATGTGCGCAGACCGGCTTGGCGCGTTCGCCAACAGCAAGAATTTCCACGATTTCGCCGCGGCGTTCGCCCTTGTCGCGCGACAGCCGCACACGAACGCGGTCGCCTGGCGCCGTAAATGGGACATAAACCGGCGCACCTTTGTATTGGGCGACGCCGTCGCCACGCACGCCGACGCTGTCGATGGCCAGTTCCACTTCAGTCACGAACCGCACCGATCAGAAACTCGACGTTACCCTCGGGGCCAGTGATGGGACTTTGCGTCACGCCGAGAACGCGCCAGCCCTGGGCCGCGAACCAGGCGGCGATGCGGTCGCAGACCTCGCGATGGAGTTCTGGATCGCGCACAACGCCGCCCTTGCCGACACGATCCGGCCCAACCTCGAACTGCGGCTTGATCAGCGCCACCAACCGCGCCCGCGGCTTGGCCAGCGCCAGCGGTGCCGGCAGCACGGTTTCAAGGCCGATGAAGCTGGCGTCGCAGACGACGAGATCGACCGGCGCCGGCACCTGATCCTGCGTCAGGTGGCGGGCATTGACGCGCTCGAGCAACACGACCCGATCATCATTCCGAAGCTTCCAATCAAACTGGCCGAAGCCGACATCAACCGCATAGACGCGGGCGGCGCCGCGCTGCAGCAGCACGTCGGTGAAGCCGCCGGTCGACGCGCCGATATCGAGCGCGACGAGGCCGCGCGGGTCGATCCGAAAATGGTCGAGGCCGTGCGCCAGCTTGACGCCGCCGCGCGAGACGAAGGGGTGATCCTTGCCGCGCACTTCGAGCGGCGCGTCCGCGGCGAAGGTCGCGCCTGGCTTGTCAAGGCGACGCTCGCCGCTGAATACGATGCCGGCGAGAATCAACGCTTGCGCCTTGGCGCGGGTCGGCGCCAAGCCACGCTCGACCAGCAGGTGATCGAGACGCCGCTTTTCGGTCATGAGCAGGAGCGCGCCCGCGGCGCGCCGAATCAGGCGCGCGCCGAGCGCTCGATCTCTGCGCGACCCAGCGCGACCAACGCCGCCTGTTTGATGTGACGCGCGTTGAGGCCGGCTTCGTCGTATTGCTTCACCGGCGAATCATGGTCGATGAAGCGGTCGGGCAGCACCATCGGCCGGACCTTCAGTCCTTGATCCAAGAGCCCGGCATGCGCCAGATGATGCAGCACCTGGCTGCCGAAGCCGCCGATCGCAGCTTCCTCGACCGTGATCAACACTTCGTGCTCACGCGCCAGGCGCTCGATCAGATCGGTATCGATCGGCTTGGCGAAACGCGCATCGGCGATGGTCGTCGACAATCCCAGATGGCCGAGCTCGTCAGCGGCCTTAAGCGCCTCTTGCAAACGCGTGCCGAGGCTCAGGATCGCGATCGAGGTGCCCTGGCGCAGGATGCGGCCTTTGCCGATCGGCAGCACTTCACCCTGCGCGGGCAGCGTCACGCCGACGCCTTCGCCGCGCGGATAACGCAGCGCCGACGGCGCGTCGTCGATCGCCGCGGCCGTCGCCACCATGTGGACGAGTTCGGCTTCGTCGGCCGGCGCCATGATGACGAAATGCGGCAGGCAGCCGAGATAAGCGAGGTCGAACGAGCCGGCATGGGTGGCCCCATCCGCACCAACGAGCCCGGCGCGATCCATGGCGAAGCGCACCGGCAGTTTCTGGATGGCAACGTCGTGCACGACCTGGTCGTAGGCGCGTTGCAGGAACGTCGAATAGATCGTGGCGAACGGCTTCAGCCCTTCGCACGCCAAGCCGGCCGCGAAGGTGACCGCGTGCTGCTCGGCGATGCCGACGTCGAAGGCGCGGTTGGGAAAGCGTTCGGCAAATTTGTCGAGGCCAGTGCCCGACGGCATTGCGGCGGTGATGGCGACGACGCGCGGGTCGCGCTCGGCCTCGGCGATCAAAGCCTTGGCGTAGACCGAAGTATAAGACGGCGCCGCCGCCTTGCCTTTGACCTGCGCGCCGGTGGCGACGTCGAACTTGACCACGCCGTGATATTTGTCGGCGGCGGCTTCGGCCGGGGCGTAGCCGTGGCCCTTTTGCGTCACGACGTGCACCAGAACCGGACCTTCGTTCTCGCTGTCGCGTAGATTCTTCAGCACCGGCAGTAGGTGATCCAGGTTATGGCCGTCGATCGGCCCGACGTAGAAGAAGCCCAATTCCTCGAACAAGGTGCCGCCGGTGACCATGCCGCGGGCGTATTCGTCGGCGCGGCGGGCCGCCTTGACGAGGCCGCGCGGAAAGCGCCGGGCCATCGCGGCGCCGAGTTGCCGCAGGCTGCGATAGGGCTTGGACGAAAGGAGACGCGACAGATAGGCGCTCATCGCGCCGACCGGCGGCGCGATCGACATGTCGTTGTCGTTGAGGATGACGATCAGCCGCTCGTTGCGCGCGCCAGCATTGTTCATCGCCTCGTAGGCCATGCCCGCCGACATGGCGCCGTCGCCGATCACCGCAATCACGTTGTGCTTCTTGCCGGCGAGATCGCGTGCCACCGCCATGCCCAATCCGGCTGAGATCGAAGTCGAGGAATGCGCGGCGCCGAACGGGTCGTATTCGCTCTCCGCGCGCTTGGTGAAGCCGGACAGCCCGCCGCCCTGGCGCAGCGTGCGAATTCGGTCGCGCCGGCCGGTCAGAATCTTGTGCGGATAGGCCTGGTGGCCGACATCCCAGATCAGCCGGTCGGCCGGTGTGTCGAAGACGTGATGCAGCGCCACCGTGAGCTCTACCACTCCGAGACCGGCCCCCAAATGCCCGCCGGTCGCCGCCACCGCGTTGATCGTCTCAGAGCGTAATTCGTCGGCCAGCTCGCGCAACTGCTGCGCCGACAGGTTCTTCATGTCGCGCGGCACTTTAATCGAATTCAACATTTCGCTTCCAATCCGTGCGGTGAAGGGGCCAATTTGGCTCACAAATTCAGAGGCCTAACCAATTAAATGGCCAAAACTATAAGGCAAAAACCGGACCACATCCATATGTCCCACCTCGTAATCGGCTTCGTTCAACCGCTATCAAAGACAAGCTTATAAAGGTCCATTCACTCCCTGGCAGGTCGCTTATCCATATTTGCGCTAGGAATCTAGGTATCCAGCGTCGTGAAACCAGCGCACAGCGTCGTTAATTCCCTCCATATAAGTCCTTGAGCTATATCCAAGTTCCCGCTCGGCCTTTGTCGATGCGAAGAACATGCGATATTTCGCCATATGAACGCCATCCCGGGTCGCAAAAGGCTCGCGTCCGGTGACGCTGGCCATGGCCTCGGCGACAAATGCAACTGGAATCAGGGCCTGCCACGGAAGCTTCACCCGCGCCGCTCGGCCGCCGACAAGGCCGGCAATATCGCGCAACATCTGCGAGAACAAGACATTCTGGCCGCCGAGGATATAGCGCTGGCCGATCTTGCCACGCCGCAATGCGGCGAGGTGGCCGTCCGCCACATCGTCGACGTGCACGAGGTTGAGCCCGGTGTCGATAAACGCGGGAATGCGACCTTTGGCGGCTTCGACAATAATCCTGCCCGTCGGCGTGGGCCGCACATCGCAAGGCCCAACCGGCGTTGAGGGGTTGACGATGACGGCGGCGAGCCCTCGCTCCATCACCATGGTCTCGACCAGCCGTTCCGCCGCGATCTTGCTGCGCTTATAGGCGCCAATTCCCTGCTCCTCGCGCAGGGGCGTGGTTTCGTCCGCGGCCGTCCCATCGGGCCGCACAGCGATAGTCGCCACACTGCTGGTGTAGATGACGCGCTCGACGCCCGCATTGATGGCCTCCTCCATCATGTTGCGGGTCCCGTCGACATTGGAGGCAAAGATCTCCCTGGGGTTGCGTGCCCACAGACGGTAATCAGCGGCCACGTGAAAAACGTAGCGCATGCCGGCCAAAGCACGCGCGACGGATTTCCGGTTGCGCAGGTCCCCTTCGAAAAAATCCAAGTCCAAGTCTGCGAGGTGCGCGCGCGGGCTTGTGTTCCGAACTAACGCCCGCACGGAAAAGCCGGCTTCGACCAGTTTGCGGGCGACGGCCGAACCGACGAATCCGCTTGCACCGGTGACGAGAATCTTTTCCTTATTATTCATGGGGACTGCCACGGCCGACCAGCCATAATCGGTCGTCTAGTCGAGTTGGGGACAAAGGGGAAGCTCTATCCAAACGCCGAAAAAACTGTGTCGGCATCGATTCAACTTGTCGTGCGGTCGGGCCGGATCGCGTAGGGGCATCGCTGACCTGCGCGATTTCAACAAGATTGCCGTTGCCGCGGCATGAATTTTGCTTAATAGAGCTCGGGGGCAAGCGCATCAATGCAGCAAACCAGCACGGCGGACTCGTGGGTGTCCCCATTGGCGGCGGCCCCAACGCTGCAATACGCCACACGTACGGCCACGAATGAAATCATAGAGTTTGCGCAGCCGGCCCGTTCGACAGTAAAGCACGCGCCGGCCGACCACTCTGTCATCGCGCTCGTGGGGTTGGCGTTCGAAGGCCGCATTGCCTCCGGCCCGGGCGCCGTCGTCATTTGCCGCAATACGATGCGGGAGGCCGCCTCCTCGATCAATCAGGCCCTGCAAAAAGGCTGCCGCCGCATCATCAGTTTCGGCGTGGCGGGCGGGCTGGCGCCGCATTTGCGCCCGGGAAACTGGGTCGTAGCGTCATCGATCATCGACGCGCAGCAGAGCCTTCCGACCGATCGCGTATGGTCGGAAAAAATCCTGGCGACAATCCCCGGTGCCGAACACCGACCGATCGTGGGCGTCGATTATGCAGTCGCCACCCCGGAAGCAAAACGGCGAATGCACGTCGAGACCGGTGCGGCGGCAGTCGATATGGAGTCGCATCTCGTCGCCCGCCTCGCATCGACGCACGGGCTGAGCTTTACGGCGATCAGGGTGGTCATCGATCCCGCGCATCGTATGTTGTCGGGCGCCGCGCTGG
Organism: Pseudolabrys sp.; assembly: GCA_050725955.1. Taxonomy (GTDB): domain Bacteria; phylum Pseudomonadota; class Alphaproteobacteria; order Rhizobiales; family Xanthobacteraceae; genus Pseudolabrys. Next base: position 5,507 of record JBOHII010000214.1, read on the forward strand.
CCGGGATGCGGCCCGACGGAGGCACGAATATATTGGCAGTCGTGCGCGAACTGATAGCCGGACCGTCACAGTTGTGCGGCTTGCTCCGCGTCGCCTGCGACGCCTATGCGGCGCGCCGCGGCCTGCTGCGCGCCCGCCGGCTGCTGGGACCGGATTTCGGCTTGCTTGGTCTCAGCGAAACCTGATCGGCCCGGAAAAAGCCCTATCGCGGAACCGTTATCGGCCTTTCGCATTGGGGACGTTGACGCGCCGATGCGGGAAGGCGATATATTCCGCAGCAGGTCGGATACCGGCTCGCACGGACACCTATTAGAACGATTCATGAGCACCGCGACACAAGAACGTCATAAATCGGTTGCCGTCGACGTCGGCGGCGTCATGGTCGGCGGCGGCGCGCCCATTGTCGTGCAGTCGATGACCAACACCGACACCGCCGATGTGGACGGCACTGTGCGGCAGGTGGCGGCGCTTGCCCACGCCGGCTCGGAGCTCGTGCGCATCACCGTCGACCGCGACGAGGCGGCGGCGGCAGTACCTCGCATCAAGGAGCGGCTGCTCAAGATGGGCATTAACGCGCCCATCGTGGGCGACTTCCATTACATCGGGCACAAGCTGCTCGCCGATTATCCGGGCTGTGCCGAGGCCCTCGACAAATACCGCATTAATCCCGGCAATGTCGGCTTCAAGGACAAGAGAGACCGCCAGTTCTCCGCCATCGTCGAGATGGCGATCAAGCACGGCAAGCCGGTGCGTATCGGCGCCAACTGGGGTTCTCTCGACCAGGAATTGCTCACGCGGCTGATGGATGAGAACTCGAAGCGCCCCGAGCCGCTCGACGCGCGCGAGGTTACCCACGAGGCCATGGTGCAGTCGGCACTATTGTCGGCGGCGCGCGCCGAGGAAATCGGCCTAGCCCGCAACCGCATTATTCTGTCGGCGAAAGTCTCGGCGGTGCAGGATCTGATTGCGGTTTATACCATGCTCGCGAGTCGGTCCGACTATGCGCTGCATCTCGGACTGACCGAAGCCGGCATGGGCTCAAAAGGAATTGTCGCCTCCAGTGCGGCCATGGGCGTGTTGCTACAACAGGGCATCGGCGACACCATCCGCATCTCGCTCACGCCGCAACCGAACGGCGACCGCGCGCTTGAGGTGCAAGTCGCGCAGGAATTGTTGCAGACCATGGGGCTGCGGACGTTTGTGCCGCTGGTCGCCGCTTGTCCCGGTTGCGGGCGCACGACCTCCACCACGTTCCAGGAACTGGCCCAGGATATTCAAAACTTCATCCGCGACTCGATGCCGGGCTGGAAGACGCGCTATCCCGGCGTGGAAACTTTAAACGTCGCGGTCATGGGTTGCATCGTCAATGGACCGGGCGAGAGCAAACATGCCGATATCGGCATCTCGCTCCCCGGCACCGGCGAGCAGCCGACCGCGCCGGTATTCATCGACGGCAAGAAGGCCGCGACCTTGCGCGGCCCAACGCTGACGACCGATTTCAAGAAAATGGTTATTGACTACATCGAGCGGCGGTTTGGCCACGCGGGCCAGAGCGCTAAAGCCCCGCTCCACCTCGATGACGTTGAACCGGTGCAGTAAGCTCCCTGTCCCCGATATAGAAAATCCTTCAGGTCACCGCTGAGGGGGCTGAAAAGCCCGAATTAAATGGGTCTGCCTTCGCAAAATTCGACGCATTCGGTCAAACGCAAGGCTTCTCGATCAGCCGATTCCACAGACCGATTTAGACAACGCCTGGATCAGGTCGCAGCCGATATCGAGACGCTGCTCGATAGATTACTGGCGCCCAAGCCCATTTATGGCGAACAAGCGCGCCCTGCCCGCCTGCTGGACGCCATGCGTTATGCGAGCCTCGGCGGCGGCAAGCGAATCCGCCCCTTTCTGGTAGTTGAAACCGCCAAGCTCTTCGGGGTGCCGCAAGGCCGGGCCATGATGGTGGCCGCCGCGCTCGAGTGCGTGCACTGCTACTCCCTCGTTCACGACGACCTGCCCGCGATGGACGATGATGCATTGCGGCGGGGAAGGCCCACCGTTCATAAGGCTTTCGACGAAGCAACCGCGATCCTGGCGGGCGATGGCCTGTTGACTTTTGCCTTCGATATTCTCTCTCGTCCGCAAACACACGCGAAGCCCGGGATCAGGATTGAGCTCACTTGCGCCCTTGCGCGCGCCGCCGGCATTGGCGGAATGGCCGGCGGGCAGATGCTCGATCTCGCGGCCGAAGGCCGCTTCAATAATGGCCGCGCACGCGGGTCCGATGTCGGCGATGTCAAAAAGTTGCAAGCGATGAAAACCGGCGCGCTCCTGAAGTTTGCCTGCTTGAGCGGAGCCGTGTTGGGCGAGGCCCCCCGAAAGGCGCGCGCGGCGGTCGAACGCTACGGCTCGGCGGTCGGCGAAGCATTTCAAGTCGCCGATGACTTGCTCGATATCGAAGGCGATGCGGCCACAGTCGGCAAAGCGACGGGTAAAGATGAGGCAGCGCACAAGGCGACATTTTTGAGCCTGCTCGGGGTTGACGGGGCACGGCAGCGGCTCAAGACGCTGATCGTCGAGGCGGAGAAGGCGATCGCGCCATTTGGAAAAGACGGCACAATCTTGCGAGCGGCGGCACATTTTATTGCGGATCGCCGCAGTTGAAAGACCGCGGCGCAGCCAAGTTGGCGCGCTTGTGCCAAATTCTCGGCTTCAAGCCGGCTCCGCGACTTGAATAAATCGGCGACGAACATTCCGAACGTGTGCAGGATCGCAAACATCGCTCTCAATGCTGCGACGATTCTGCCTTACGACGCGAATCCAGGTCGGATAAAATATTCGGAAAGCACAGGCCAGCAAATTGGCAAAGACGAGACCGTACGCAATGGGAACCGTATTGCGGATCGAAACGCAACCACCTACGATGCATTTATAACCGCGTGCTGAAACGTGGAAGTCTAGGGACGCAATCGCCAAAGTTGAACTCGGCGTCGGATCGTGTATCGGCCGCAGCCAGCCGGTGCGCGTTCAGCGCCAGGGTTCGAGAGGGCCTATGGAGTTCTCCTCTCGTCAAAGACGATCGGGAAGTTTGCCTGCTCCTAGTGCGTCGCAGACGGCGATAGGCATGCATTTGCCCGCAATCCAGTACATCGGCCCATCAAACTCGTGGCCTGCCGTAATCGACGGCGGAAGCAATATCCGTCGGAGCGCCCCATTCTCGAGTAGCGCCAAATAAACGCATACAGGGAGGAAGTCATGACCAAGTTGGATATCTCGCGACGAAATTTTGTGCGGGGCGGTGTCGGGCTTACGGTTGCTAACTTTCTACCCGGTACGACGCCGTTCGCGCATGCCGCGACGATGGAGGAAGAGACCATCGCCGCTGCCAAGACGGTCGGGCCGTCCAAGGTGAACGGCATGATCTGGTCACCTTATTTCGTGCCGATGGAGCCGGTGATCGCCGACTTCACCAAGGCGACCGGGATCGGCATCGGCGGAATCCAAGATATCTCAATCTTCGACGCGCCGCAGCGGGCGATGGCAGAGGCGCTATCGCACTCGCCGTCGTTCGATTTCATCCACATCGATTCCAACATGATTCCATCGCTCGTCTCCGCCGGCTATTTGGAGCCGCTCGACGAGTACATCGAAAAGTCGCACTTCCACCTCGATGCCGTCGCCGACTATGGGAACTTCATGAAATACGGCGGCCATACCTATGGCATTCCGACCGACGGCAACGTGCATATCCAGTACACGCGCAAAGATCTGCTCGACAACCCGGACAATAAGAAGCGTTTCGCTGACAAGTTCGGTACCGAGCTGAAGGTGCCGGAGACTTGGGAGGAGAATCTGCGACTGCAGGAATTCCTCATGGACCCGAAGAAAGACCTCTACGGCTCCGGCAACCTGCGCAACCGCGCCAACGGCGTGACCTGGTGGTACATGATCTTCTACAGTGCCGGCGGCTTCCCATTCGACGACGACATGAAGCCGACGCTGAACACGCCGGCCGGCCAATACGCGGTCGACATCTATTTGCAGGACAAGAAGGTCAATCATCCGGAAGCGGCAAACTGGGGCACGCCGCAGATGATCCCGCGTATCGCGCAGGGCCACGTGGTGAGCTGCCAGTACTGGGACGGCACCTGCAAGACGATCTTAAATCCGAAACAATCGAAGACGGTCGGCGAATGGTATTACAGCGTCGTGCCGGGCTCTAAGTTCAGCGGCAAGATGATCCACCGCTCAATCTCCTCGCCGCTTGCCGCGCTCCTCATCAACAAGTACAGCCCGCGCAAGGCGCAGGCCGCCTATCTCGCGCTTTGGCTCGGGTCCGGCAAGAACAGCATACCGATCGTGTCTGATCCGGTGAATGCGTTCAACGACGCCTGGGCCAAGGAGCAGTTGGTGGCGCCGCAGGTCATCAAGGCCTACAGCCCGCCCGCTATCCACGCGATCACGAAGAGCTTCGAGGTGGTAGCGCCACCGATCTACCTGACCGGCTACCTGGAATTCCAGGACGCCCTCGGCAAGAACCTTTCGGAAGCCTATGTCGGCCAGCTTGCCGCCAAGGATGTGCTGAAAAAGACCGAGGACGAGTGGAACAAGATCATCGGGCGCATCGGCCGCAGCAAGCTTAAGAAGGATCTGTCGAGCTACAAGGCGGCGATGCCGAAGCACGACCTCCCAACGTGACCGATCTCCGCGACATGCGGGCCTGCCTTGTGTCGACCGGACGAGCCCCGCGCTCGTCCGGTAGATTTTCCAATCGGAGGTAAGGAATGGCCGTTGCCGCCCTCCAGGCCAAAGAAACGCCGAGCGACCTCTCGACACGTGCGATGTCTCGTCGTCGCGGCATTAGGTTATTCAAAATTTCCCTGCTGGTGCCTCTGGTCGCGCTGATCCTGTTTATCTTGACGCCTGTGCTGCTGCTGCAGCTCTATTTTTCGTTTGATCAGTGGAGCGTTTATCTGGGCTCATGGTCGGACGCTCCGTTTGTAGGGTTGGATCTGTTTCGCAGCGTGCTGACCGATCCGCGCTTCGGCTGGGCGGTGGTGCGCTCGCTTGCCTTCGCCACCGGCTCGACCATCGGTTGCTTCGTCTTCGGACTTCTGCTCGCCTATCTAATGTACAAGCCGTTCCGCGGGCAGAGCTTCTTCTATATTATCTTTATCCTGCCGATGCTGACCGTGCCAGTGGTCGTCGCCTACACCGCCGAAATGATGCTGTACCGCGACGGCCCGGTAAATCATATTATATCGTTCTTTATCGGCCACGACTTTCGCGTGTCATGGCTCTCTGACCCTCACATGGCGTTGACGACGGCGGCGCTACTCGAAATTTGGAACTGGACGCCGTTCTCCTTCATCCTCATGCTGGCGGGCCTGGCGGCGATCCCGCAGGAGCCGATCGAGGCCGCGGAAATCCTCGGCGCCTCCAAATGGCGCATCTTCTGGGAAATCCAGGTGCCGTTGCTTCGGCCGGTGATCTTGCTCGCGCTGATCTTGCGCTTTCTCGAGGCCATGGCGGAATTCCCCAAGACCTGGGCCCTGTTTCAGGGCGGCCCGGGCACCTCGACGGAAACCCTGCCGATCTACATCTTCGTGACCACCTGGCAATATTTCGAAATCTCCAAGGGCGCGGCGATGTCCTACATCGTGCTGATGCTGATGGTCGGAATCGTGCTGTTCTCCATCCATCTGCTGCGGCGCGAAAAACGGTCGCTCGACGCGATGTACGAAATTCATGAAGCGGGAGCGGAGGGCTGAATGGCTCTGACCAAGTCGCAACACCGTCGCAGCACGACAGTCATTCGTTACGTTGTGCTCAGCACCTGGGCGCTGATCGCTTTCTTTCCGGTCTATTGGATGGTTTCGACCTCATTCAAGCCGAGCCAGGAGTGGTTTTCCTGGCCGCCAGTCTATTTTCCGCATCCGGCAACGCTGTCGAATTATATGAACGTCTGGTTTGGCGCCCAGGAATACACCGCCACGCAGTATTCGATCTCGTCGCAGAAGCCGCTGATCTCGCTGTGGAATACGACGGTGATCGCGACCTCCTCGACGTTCCTGTCGGTGCTGTTCGGCTCGATCCTGGCCTACGGCGTCTCGCGCTATAAGATTCTGTCGGAAACGCGCATGTTCCAGCTTCTGATGCTGCGCATGATCCCACCCATCGTCGTGGTGGCGCCGCTCTCGCTCTATTACACGGCGATCGGCCTGATCGACACCCGCATCGGCCTTATCCTGGTCTATTTCCTGACCACCCTGCCCTATGCGGTGTGGATGACCAAGAGCTTCATCGACGAAGTGCCGCGCGAGATCGAGCAAGCCGCCGAGATTCTCGGCGCCTCGCGCTGGCGCACGCTGTTCGAGATCGTGCTGCCGCTGGTGCGCTCGGGGTTGGTAGCGACCTTCCTGTTCATTCTGATCCTGACCTGGAGCGAATATCTGCTGGCGCTGATCCTCACCAAGACGCATGTCAGCACGCTGCCTATTGAACTATCCAAATATCAGGGCTCGACCGAGGGCCGCGTCTACGGCCGGCAGGCGGCATTGGCGGTCGGCATCACCATTCCGCTCATGATCGTCGGTCTCATCATCCGCAAGCATCTCGCGCGCGGTTTCAGTTTCGGCATGGTACGGAGATAATAGTGGCGCGCATCGAACTGCTGAACCTGAACAAATCCTTTGGCGCGGTCCAAGCCGTGAAGAATCTGAGTTTCACCATCGAGGACGGCGAATTCGTCGTCTTCGTCGGCCCCTCCGGCTGCGGCAAGACCACGACGCTGCGCATGATCGCCGGCTTCGAGGAGCCGAGCTCTGGTGAGATCCGCATCGATGGCCGCGTGGTCAATGATATCGAGTCGCGCGACCGCGGCCTCGGCATGGTGTTCCAAAGCCACGCGCTGTTTCCGCACAAGAATGTGGCGCAGAACATCGAATTTGGACTGCGCATGAAAAAGGTTCCGCCAGAGGATCGCGTCAAACGCGTGCGAGAAGTGGCGGACATGGTTCGCATCGGCCACCTGCTCGACAAGATGCCGAACAAATGCTCGGGCGGCGAGTCACAGCGGGTCGCGCTGGCCCGCACACTCGTCACAAATCCATCGACCTTCCTGCTCGACGAGCCGCTGTCTAGCCTCGACGCCAAGCTGCGCCGCGAACTTCGCGCCGAATGCGACCACCTGCATCAAACACTCAACCGAACCTTCATCTATGTCACCCACGACCAGGAAGAGGCGATGACGCTCGCCGATCGCATTGTCGTCATGCGCGCAGGCGAGATCGTCCAGGTCGGATCGCCGATGGAAATATACTCCAATCCAGTGAACTATTTCGTCGCCGACTTTTTCGGCTCGCCGTCGATGAATCTGATCGCCGGGGAGATCGTTCAGGAAAGTGCCGGTTCCCGATTTCGGTCAAACTTCTTCGAGATTGCACTGCCAGAACGCTTCAAGACGGCTCGGCCGGCTACAGCCACCTTCGGCATCCGGCCGGAAAATGTGGGCGTCGCAGTTGGCACCCAAGGCGACATCGAGCTTCCGGTGCGACTGGTCGAACCGCTCGGCAAGGACACCCTGCTCTATTTCGACGTCGGCACCGAACGGGCGTTTGTCGCGGTCACCGAAGGCCTCGGCATGGCCCACATTGATGCCGGCGAACGCATAGCGCTCACCATGGACCAGCGCCACATCTATCTGTTCGATGTTGAAGGCCGGCGCATCGACACTACGAGAACCTAACACCGAGGGGTCCATGGACTACCGTGAAAAGAGTGAGATCCGGGACGGCTTGCGGATCGATTGGGATCTGCCGATCAAGATGGAAGATGGGCTGGTGCTGCGCTGCGACATCTACCGGCCGGTTGCCGAGGGCAAGTATCCCGTGATCATGACTTATGGGCCTTACGGCAAATGGCTTCACTTCGAGGACCTCTATGCCGATCAGTGGCGCCGCATGTGCGCCGACCAGCCCGATGTGCCAACCGACTCGACCAACAAATATCAGTGCTGGGAAGTGGTCGATCCGGAGAAATGGGTGCCGGATGGCTATGTCGTCATCCGCGTCGACAGCCGCGGCGCCGGCCGCTCGCCCGGCGTCATCGACATCTGGTCGCTGCGCGAGGCGCAGGACTTGGCGCAATGCGTCGACTGGGCCGGCGTGCAGCCCTGGTCTAACGGCAAGGTCGGCCTCAACGGCATTTCCTACTATGCCGAGAACCAGTGGCAGGCCGCCGCGTTGCAGCCCAAGTATCTTGCGGCGATTTGCACCTGGGAAGGCGCCGCAGATTTTTATCGCGACATGGCACACCACGGCGGCATCTTCTGCCGCGGTTTCGTCGAGGGCTGGTCGAAGGCACAGGTCTATACGCTGCAGAACGGTCGCGGCAGGCGTGGCTTCAAAAGCCGCTTGACCGGCGACTGGGTATCGGGCCCGGAAACTCTATCGGAAGAAGAACTCGGCAAGAACCGTCGCAACTTTTACGAAGATTGTCTCGCGCGCAAGCTCGACACCGACAAATTTTGGCAGTCGCGCATGCCGGACTGGACCAAGGTGAAGGTGCCGCTGCTCTCGAGCGCCAATTGGGGCGGGCAAGGCCTGCATCCGCGCGGCAATTTCGAAGGCTTCGTGCGTGCCGCTTCGGAAAACAAGTGGCTCGAAGCCCACGGCATCGAGCACTGGACACATTTTTATACGAACTACGGTCTCGACCTGCAGAAGAGATTCTTCGGTCGCTTCCTGAAGGGCGAAGGCGACGGTTGGGTCAAGCAGCCGGCGGTGCAGTTGCAGGTTCGCCATCCGGGCGAGAAATTCGTCGAGCGGCATGAGAACGAATGGCCGCTCAAGCGTACGCAATGGACTAAGCAGTACATCCACCCGGCCGATCTAACGATGTCGACATCGCCGCCGACGTCGGCTAGCTCCATTACCTATGCCGGCTTCAGCGACGGCGTAACCTTCTTGACCGAACCGCTCGAACACGACACCGAGATCACCGGACCGATTGCGGCGAAGCTATGGGTGTCGTCGGCGACGGAAGACGCCGATCTGTTCCTGGTGGTGCGTGCCTTCACGCCTGACCTCAAGGAACTAACCTTCCAAGGCGCGCTCGACGCTCATACGCCGATCGCGCAAGGTTGGCTGCGTTGCTCGCATCGCAAACTCGATCCGAATCTCTCGCTGCCATACCGGCCCTATCACACGCACGACGAAGAGCAGAAGCTCACGCCCGGCCAGGTCTACGAGGTCGATGTCGAAGTCTGGCCTACGTGCATCGCGCTGCCGAAGGGCCATCGGTTGGCGCTGTCGGTGCGCGGCACCGACTACGTTTATCCGGGCGAACCTGGCGAAGGATTGGAAACGCTGGGCAAGGTGTGGACTGGCTGCGCGGTCTTCACGCATGACGACCCACGCGACCGGCCGCCGGCGGTGTTCGGCGGCAATGTGACACTGCACGCCGGCCCCACCCGGCATGCCTATGTCTTGCTGCCGGTCATCCCAAAAAAAATAGAATCCTAAACTCTTGGAGTGAAACACCATGAGCTATCGCGAGGTCAGCGAAGTCCGCGACGGCATGCGCATCGATTGGGACATGCCAATCACGATGGACGACGGACTGGTTCTGCGCGCCGACATATTCCGCCCGATCAAGAAGGGCCGCTACCCGGTCATCCTCAGCCACGGCCCCTATGCCAAGTGGCTGCACTTCGAAGACGGTTACAAGACCGCCTGGAAGCGCATGCAGGAGAAGCATCCAGACGTCATGAATAATTCCACCAACAAATATGCGAGCTGGGAGGTATGCGACCCTGAGAAGTGGGTTCCGTATGGTTACGTCTGCGTCCGCGTCGATTCACGCGGCTGCGGTCGCTCGCCCGGCTATGTCGAACACTGGTCGCCGCGCGAGAACAAGGACATGTACGACTGCATCGAATGGGCCGGTGTGCAGCCCTGGTCGAACGGCAAAGTCGGGCTGTCGGGCATCTCCTATTACGCAGTCAACCAGTGGAAGGTCGCCGAAATGGCGCCCAGGCACCTCGCCGCGCTGTGCGTGTGGGAGGGCTATTCCGACTTCTATCGCGAGCTGTCGCACAATGGCGGCATCTACTCGACGTTTCCGCAGAATTGGTACGACATGCAGATTAAGACCGTGCAATACGGCCTCGGCGTGAACGGCCATCGCAGCCGCATGAACGGCGACTGGGTGTCCGGCCCGGAGACGCTTACGGCCGTAGAGATGGGCGCTAACCGCTACGATCTCGGCAAGGAATACTTCGCTCATCCGCTGATCGATGACTACTGGAACGCGATAACCGCCGACCTTTCCAAAATCAAGATCCCGCTGCTGTCAACCGCCAACTGGGGCGGCCAGCCGCTGCATCCGCGCGGCAATTACGAAGGCTTTACGCAAGCCGCAACGAAGCACAAGTGGCTCGAAGTGCACGGCATCGAGCATTGGACGCACTACTACACGGACTACGGCGTCGACCTGCAGCGGCGTTTCTTCGACTATTTCCTTAAAGGCGCTAAGAACGGCTGGGACAAGCAGCCGAAGGTGCAACTCAATGTGCGGCATCCGGGCGAGCGCTTCGAACTGCGCTTCGAAGACGGCTGGCCTATCCCACGGACGCGCTGGACCAAGTTTCACCTTGCGACCGGAAGCCAGAAACTGGTGACCGAGGCGCCGAGCGGGTCCACGACGTTGACATTCGACGCGATGGGCGATGGCGTCACCTTCCTCACCGAGCCGCTCCCCGAGCAAACCGAAATCTGCGGACCGATGGCGGTGAAGCTATTTGTTTCGTCGTCGACGACGGACGCCGATATGTTCGTCGTGCTGCGTGTGTTCGCGTCCGACATGAAGGAGGTTGTCTTCCAGGGTGCGCTCGATCCGCACACGCCGATCGGACAAGGTTGGCTGCGCGCCTCACACCGCAAGCTCGACAAGAAGAAGTCGCTACCTTACCGGCCGTGGCATCCGCACGACGAGAAGCAGCCGCTGAAACCGAGCGAGGTGTACGAACTCGACATCGAAATCCACCCGAGCGGCATCGTGATTCCAAAGGGCCACCGCATCGCGCTCTCGGTACGCGGACGTGACTATGTCTACCCCGGCGGCTCCGGCGGCAAGCTTTCTAACATGAAGAATGAGTTCACTGGCGTCGGCCCGTTTCTGCACAACGACCCGCGCGACCGACCGCTGGAAATTTATGGCGGCAAGACCACAATCCATCTTGGCGGCGGGCATGAGAATTTTGTTCTTCTGCCGATCATTCCGCCGAAGCCACAATCCAAGCCTGCAAAAGGCAAATCCGCAAAAGCGGCGCGCCGTACGGTGAAGGCGAAAAAGCGGCGTTAGCCGATAACGCCGACGCCGGCTTAATCGCGCTTGAGATAGCGCTTGTCGAGCATCACGTGGATGCCTTTGCTGCCATTCACCACCTGGGTGACGCGCAGGTCCGCGGCGAGGCTTGCCAGGGCGTAGGCTTGATAGCGGTCGAGACCGGTGCGCCTGCAAATGAGGTCGATCATCTGCCGCAATGCGATGACCACGCCATCGTCGAGATCGGGGTCGAACGCCATCGTGATCATGTGCGTGGGTGTTTCGGCGAGCGGCCATTCGAGCCGCATATCGTCGCGGACCGATAGATGGAAGGTGCCGACCAACCCGGTCTCGATTGCGGTGACACAGACTTCTCCATCGCCCTGCGCGCCGTGACCGTCGCCTACGGAAAAAAGTGCGCCATCCGTGAAAATCGGAAGATACAATGTCGTGCCAGCGACCAGTTCCTTGTTGTCCATATTGCCGCCGTTTCGGCGCGGCGGCGGGGTCGGTATGCGGCCCCACTCGACCGGCGGCGCCACCGCCATAACACCGAAAAATGGCCGCAGCGGAATTTCCTGGCCCCAGGGCAATTTCCCGGTCATCCCAGCTTTGTCGAGCGTAATGTAAATCGGCCGGTATTCGGGAAAATCGTCCGGTAATGCGCCGGCGAGCGGGCGAATGATGTTGTATCCCCAATCGTAGTGCAAATCGATGGTCTCGATGTCAACCTGTAACACGTGTCCGGCTTTGGCTCCGCGCACGGCAACCGGCCCGGTGCACATGTGCCCGAAAAAGCGCTGCGGGCCGTTGGCGGCATGAATGGCGAACAACGCCGGCGGAATCTTGAACGGTGGCGGCGGCAAATTTTCAGGCGCGCCCGACACCGACGAAATCGTTACACGTTCACCGCTGTCTATGGTGAGGACCGGCGCCAGCTTGGCGTCGAAGTACCCCCAATGCACCGTGTCCGGGCCAGCTTCAACGCGCGGGACATTGCGTGATTTTTGCAAGAGATGGTCTCCGGTTCGCAGCCAAGATTACCGACATTTGATGACGGCGTCAGTGAATATCGCTATCGTCTATCTCAATGCCCCGGCATGCGGCGGCGACTACAAGGCCACCCTTGGAATAATGGGCGATGGCAAGCGGTTTTTGGCGCTCCGAATGCCTCACAAACAATAGCTTCCGTCTGTTCTACCGCGATTGGCGGCCACGCGCTGATTCCGGACTGCCATTGCTGGCGCTACACGGCTCGCTGACGCAGAGCGGCATGTGGACAGCGATCGCGGAGGGAGCAGGTGCGGTTCGCATGCTGTGCCCGGATCAGCGCGGCTTCGGCCTGAGTGAAGATCCGGGCGGCGACTCCTGTGCCGAATTCGCTTCGGACGCGCTGCTGCTCGCGCAGAAGCAATCACTGAACCGCTTCGTGGTTATGGGTCATTCGTTTGCGTGTTCGATTGCGCTCGAAGTCGCGGCCAGGGCCGCCGCAACGGTCGCCGCGGTCGTGCTGATCGACCCCGTGGTACGCATCAGCCCCGCCGCTCAAGCGGCGCCAATCATTTCGTCGTCGGGAAGCTTCGCCACGATCGAGCAGGCCGCACGCTATTTCCGCGATACGGAAGAAGGCAAATGGACTGACCTTACGTTGCGCCGCTTGGTCGAAGACATCATGATAAGCGACGTTCAAACCGGGCACTGGCGCTTTCCCTATTCCTCCGCGAGGCTGCGTCGGCTGCGAGCATTTACCGCCTCCCCCGCTAACGACTATGATCTGTTCACCAAAGCCAAGATCGTGCGCCATCCGGTGCTCATATTTCGCGGCGGCATGAGCAAACGATTTCCGGCCGCAGCTGAACGGCCTTTCGTCGAGGCGTTTGCATCGAAACCAAAGGTCGTGCTGTGTCCTAGCAGCGGGCATTTTCCGACAGCGACAGAGCCCGAAATTATCATCAACGAATTAAAACACTTCCTCAATTCCATCGAGAAGAACTGAAGATTCTGCAAAGCCATTCTGCCAAGGCGAGGCCCGCCCTATGGCTTGTATCGACGCCGGATGAAATTTTTCGGATAGGACATTGTCGCCGGCTTGACCGCTTGAGCCAAATCGAACAAATCGGAGCAAATCCCAGCCAGCCAGACCAGCAAGACGGGCGTCTTCAGGACTGCCCAATCGAATTTATGGACGCACAAGGTTCGTTGACAGCAAAGCCGCGCCAGCACTAGTATAAAAATTGAGACGAACTTTGCCAATAGTTGCCTTGTGTCCAATGGAGGGTACCGATGAATTCACGGCGTAATTTTCTCAAGCTGGCGGGCGGTGGTGTCGTCGCGGCAGCCAGTCCGTCTATTTCCTGGGCGCAGGCTAAATATACTGCAAAGATTGGCCACCTTGAAGCTCCGACCCAGCCACGCCATCGCGGCCTAGAGAAGGTTTCAGCACTGGTCAAGGAGCGAACCAAGGGCGAAGTCGAGTTCAAACTCTTTCCGGCATCTCAGCTCGGCAATGCCCGGCAGATGATCGAAGGAACTCAATTTGGTTCGCTCGAATGCACGGTGGAGCCTGCGGCTTTTCTCGGCGGCTTCGACCCAGTCGTGTCGGTCTTCGATATCCCCTTCCTACTGCCGGATGATCATGCCAAGGCCAATGCGCTGCGCACCGGCGCATTTGGGCAATACATCCTCGACAGTTTTTCCTCACGCGGCTTTGTCGCCATCGTGCTGTGGCCGAACGGCCGAAAATGCATGACCTCTAACCGACCCTTGGCGAATATCGCGGCGTTCGACGGTCAAAAATTCCGAGTGATGGATTCCAAAATCCTCATCGACCAGTTCGGTTCTGTTGGGTCCAATGCAATAGCGCTTCCATTCGGCGAATTATACACTGCCCTACAGACCGGGGTCGTCGATGGCGAAGAGAACCCCCTCGATACTATCTCGACGATGAAATTCTATGAGGTTCAGAAATATCTCGTGGTATCGAACCACGGCGCGATGGAAGACGTCATCCTCTTTAACCCAAAGTGGTGGAACGCGCTGCCGGTAGGGCATCGCAAGATTATTACCGATGCCTTTATCGAAGTCCGCCCGGAAGTTGAGAAGATGAAAACGGAAGCGGCGGAGCACGCGCTCGATCTGATCAAGGCCTCGGGGAAGGTCGAAATCCGCGTTTTGAGCGATACCGAACGCAAAATATGGCGTGCGCGCATGACGCCTAAAGCCGAAGCTGCCTACACTGAGCGCGCGGGTGCCGAGGGGAAAAAGGCGATCGCACTCTACCATGCAGAGCTCAAGCGGCTAGGCATCGAGAGCAAAGCGTAAACGAACGCGCAGGACGAAGCACCCTGGCGCTATTTCCTTTTGGTCGCTGACATTCGTCGTGGACTCCAGTGAGTTCAAAGGGGATTGCCGTGGTCGCGACGTTGATGGCTTCTATCCGCATCGCCGAACGGGCGTTCATAGCGCTGGGCATGATCATCATGTCGGCCATGTTCTTCATCAACGTCGCCGTTCGCGAATTTGCCCCGAAACTTGCAACCGAGCTGGCGTGGATTGACGAGGCCACCCTGTTCACACTCGCATGGCTGGTATTTGTCGGGCTTGGCCTCGCGCTCGAGCGCCGTCGCCACATCGCTATGACCGTGCTCGAAGACAGGCTTCCACGGCCGGTCACCCAAGCAATTCGGAAGGTCATCAACTTGACGGGTCTCTTGTTCTGTATCTTTCTCGTAAAGGTTGGCTTTGACTTGGCTTATTTCATATTTCAGACCGGACAGATCAGCCCGACGCTTGGCATTTCAATGGTTGTTCTCTATTCATCGCTTCCGGTCGGTTTCGCGCTGCTGGGCTTGCGGTATCTGCTCGAGCTTCTTGGCGTTCAGGACCGCACGGGAATCACCACCGCGGTCATAGAATAATTAACGGCCGGGAGAGATCTCATGTCCGTTATACTCATCTGTATTCTCGCTGCGGTCTTGCTCGCGCTCGGTTTCGAAATGTTCCTCGTGATGGGCATTCCGAGCATTCTCGTCTGGCTTATTTACTTCCCCAGCATCCCCTCAGTGGCAATCGCACAGAAGATGCTCGGCGGCGTCAACGTCTCTACCCTGCTGGCAATTCCGTTTTTCATTTTCGCGGCCGATATCATGGCGCGCGGCACGATCGCTAAACGGCTCACCGATCTGGTAAAGACCAATCTTGGACATTATCGGGGCGGTATTGGACACACTACGGTGGCGTCGTGCATGGCCTTTGGCTCAGTCTGCGGTTCAGCGCCCGCGACGGTCGCAGCGCTCGGACGAATTCTGCATCCTGAGTTAGTCAAAGCCGGCTATACGGAAAAATTCTCGCTCGGGCTGATAGCATCAAGCGCTGAATGCGCGCTGCTTATCCCACCCAGCATCACACTGATTATCTATGGGTGGCTTACCGGAACTTCGATCGCGGACCTATTCGCGGCGGGCCTCATGGTCGGTATCGTGTTGGGCGTCGCTTTGATGGTCCAGGTCCAGATTGTGACTTGGCGGACCGGTGCGGGAGCATCGCCACGCGCCAGTCGGCGGGATCGACAACTCGCTTTGCGCGACGGCATGGTCGCGCTCGGCCTTCCGGTGATTATTCTTGGTGGCATTTACAGCGGGGTAGCTACGGCAACTGAAGCCGCTGCCGTTGCGGTGATTTACGGACTGATCGTCGAGGTTCTGATCTACAGGTCGTTTGGATTCAAGACGCTCATAGAAGTGGCGGAGGGGTCGGCCATCACGGTGGCAGTAATCTTCATTCTCCTCGCCATGGGTTCGCTGCTCTCTTTTTTAATCGCACTCGCCGAAATACCGATATATTTCACACACCTTTTCGCAGACTGGCATGTGACTTGGATTGGATTCCTTCTGATCGTCAACTTAGTCCTGTTTATCGCTGGAATGTTCATCGACCCGAATTCGATTCTATTAGTACTCGTTCCGACTTTCTACCCGGTGGCGGTAAGTCTTGGCATCAATCCGGTCCATTTCGGGCTCGTTGTTTGCCTCAACATCTGTATCGGGATGATCACGCCACCGTTCGGGCTGGACCTTTTCGTGGCCTCTTCGACGCTCAGGCGCCCAGTTGAACTGGTCATTGGCGGCATATGGCCGTTCATCGCGACGAACATCGTCGTTCTTATGATCATTTCATATATTCCAAAGGTCTCGACAGCAATCCTTTACCTGATCCGCTGAACAGGGGATCGAACTGGAAAGCTGCTTCGGATCTGCGGAAACCGGCACACGGGTAAGCGGTGTTTCTCACCGTCGGTGCGGCGGACGCTTAACGCAAGACTTTATTGAGCAAAGCCGCGACCCTAACCGACGGGGCCACCTGAAACGGATCGGGCGTCTTGCTTGATGGTATTTGATAACGGTCGAATACACACACGATTGCACAAACGCCTAAACCGCTTAGGATGAAGCAATCACGCTCTAGCTTGCGAGCGATTTAAGTAAAGGCTTTCCGACCGGAGCCTCAGATTTCTGAGGATCTGCGTCGAAATCAGCGATGCCGCCGTGCGCCGCTGACCACTTTGAAGGCGTATTGAGAAAGCTTCTTACTTCGCGCAAGACGCCCTGATCGAAATGTCCGCTCTCTTCGGCAACCGCAAGCACATCCCACCATGTCGCGAGATAATGCAGTTCGACTTCGAGGCCGCGTAGATGTCCCTGATTAACAGGAAAAATATCGTAGTAGAACAGGACAAAGCAGTGATCTACCTTGGCACCAGCCTTGCGCAAAGCATTGCAGAAGTTGACCTTACTGCGACCGTCCGTCGCCAGATCCTCGACCAGCAGCGTTCTTGCGCCCTCCAATAGATCGCCTTCTATCTGAGCGTTTCGCCCAAAACCCTTAGCTTGCTTTCGGATGTACTGCATCGGCAGCATCAGCTTGTCGGCGATCCAAGCCGCAAACGGAATGCCTGCGGTCTCGCCACCCGCTATATTGTCGATCGATTCATAACCGATCTCTGACAGGATGACCGACGATGCAAAATCCATGAGCCCGGATCGCAGCCGCGGGTAAGAAATGATCTTACGGCAATCGACATAGACTGGGCTCGCCCACCCCGAGGTAAAGAAAAAAGGCGAATCCGCATTAAAGTGGATCGCCTTGATTTCCAACATCATTTTTGCAGTTTGTCGCGCAATAGTTTTCTTGTCGGCCGGCGACGATGAAAAACCACTCATGAACTCTCCTTATACCGCCAACGAACTACCCCTGCGCCAAATCGCTGCTAGACAGAAATGCCCGCAGGGAAGTGCTGATCTATTCGGCTAATTAATGACTATGTAGCCTCGTAATTGTCCAGTCAACCTGTTCACTTGCCAATAGCGGGGAGATTTCCCCGAGTTTTTTGACTTTAACCGATTTACAGATGAACGCGGAGCGTTTCTCGATTTTTATCCGCGCTTCGTTTAACGGCAATTTGTAGAAATTAGGACCGTTTATCGAAGCAAAAGTTTCAAATTGTTCGAGGGCTTTTTCTTCAGCAAAGACGTTTAAATAGGCAGCCAAGGCGGCAGGCGCCCCAAACACCCCTGCGCAACCACAGGCCGCTTCCTTCAGATGCCGCAGATGCGGCGCGGAGTCTGTTCCCAGAAAGAACCCCGGTTCCCCGCTCGTGGCGGCTTTCCGCAGCGCCAGGCGGTGTTCCTCTCGTTTGAGGACCGGTAAGCAATACATATGCGGCCGCAGTCCGCCATTGAATAGGGCATTCCGGTTATAGAGCAGATGCTGCGGGGTGATGGTCGCTCCCAGCCGCCCGCGATGAGCCCGGACCACCGCCACACCGTGCAACGTCGTAACGTGCTCCATGACGATACGAAGACCGGGCATTCGACCCAAAAGCGGCAACAGGACCGTGTCGATAAATGCGTTTTCGCGATCGAACACGTCGATCTCCGGACGCGGCACTTCCCCATGCATCAGCAATGGCATATCGCTTTCGACCATCGCTTCCAAAACGGGATAAATGTTCTGAATGTCGGTCACACCGGCAGCGGAATTCGTCGTCGCATGCGCCGGGTAAAGCTTGGCAGCGGTGAAAACGCCACGCTTGTACCCCGCAATCAGGGCGGCGGCGTCGGTAGTGTCGGTCAGATAACAGGTCATCAGTGGCGTAAACCCGGAATTCGGAACGCTAGTCAATATTCGCGCCCTGTATTCATTCGCCTGCATTGCCGTCGTGATCGGCGGGTCCAGATTTGGCATGACGATCGCGCGGCTAAACTGAGCAGCTGTGAACGGAGCAACGGTCTTTAAAACTTCGCCATCGCGAAAATGAACATGCCAGTCGTCCGGATTACGAATATTAAGCGTTGTCATCACGAAGAGCCTGCATCAGATACCTGCCGCCGCAAACGCGTACATTACCTCCACGCCGCGCATAAAGTCGTCGATCGTCATATCTTCGTCCGGGTTGTGCGATCCATTTCTATTCCGGACGAATATCATTCCGGACGGAACTCCCGCATTGGCAAAAACCGCCGCGTCATGACCTGCACCGCTGGCGAGAAGCTCGGTCGGGAATCCTAGCCGTTCGGAGTACTGTTTCAGCCGCTTGACGATGTTTTCATCCATCTTCGCTGGCTCAGAATAAATCCGATCGTCGAATTCAAACGTAACGCGCCGCATATCTGATACCGCGCGGCACTCGGTGCGGAACAGTTCGTAGAATCCCTCCAGCGTTTCATAGGCTTGGCTACGAACCTCAAAACTAAAATAGACTTCTCCAGGAATGCGGCTCATTGCATGCTTTTCACTGTCGGTTCCGATGGTTCCCACCGTCATCACCAGATCCAGCCCCCGCTCCAGCAATCGCCTCCAGTGTTCATCCAGACGCATAAGCAAATCCGCCACAGCAAGCACCGTATCGCGTCTCAGCCAGCGCGGCACGGTTCCCGAATGACCGGTTTCGCCGCGGCAAACGATCCGCCGGTGCCGTAAGTTCCCGCGAATTCCGGTGACCACCGCCGTCGAAATCTCACGGGCGACCATTACGGGCCCCTGCTCTATGTGCAGTTCCAGATAGTTTCCGGCCGACTTGATGTCGAATAACGGAACTCCCTCGTTAATCGCTGTGACATTGGCTTGCACACTTTCGAAAGCCTCGCGCAGGGTCCGGCCGGTTCCCAGCCGCTTAGCCGCAAGATCGGCATGCGTCAGGAGGCCGAACAGCGCCCGCGCGCCGATATTCGCCCGCGCGTAATAGGCGCTTTCCTCGCCACGCAATACGAGAACGCGCACGAGCCCCGTCGACGCGGTTCGTTCGCCAAGCAGGCGGATGAGACATATCAGGCCGGCTATAACTCCCGCCCCGCCGTCAAAATTGCCGCCTTGGGGAACGGAATCAGCATGCGATCCGAGAATGATCGCGGGTTTGGTACCGTCGTCATCGGGCAATGTGATTAAGAGGTTCGAGGCCCGGTCGAAGATGCATTTGAGGCCATGTGCTTCAGCGGTTTCGCGAAAAAGCGCCAGTGCGCTGTCCTCGCCTTCCCCGTAACATTCGCGTGTGACACCTCGCCCATCTGAGGATCTTTTTTGCAATTCATCAAAGAGCATTTCTGCCAAGGCCTGCCACTTGGCGTGGTCGGAGGTCGTCGGGATGTTCGCCAGGGTGTTCACGACAACGCCTCGAGTTTGTCGACCCTCATGCCAGAGTCTTTCACCGCTCCGATGAGATCACGTACATGAGCGATCCCTTTGCGTTCGCAAAAAGCCGCGAGCCCCCGCACGATATCCAGCATCGAATTTGGTTTGACGAATGTCGCCGTCCCCACCTGAACTGCGGTGGCCCCCGCTAGCAGATACTCCACGGCGTCTTCGGCCGTCGAGATGCCACCGCATCCGATGACCGGGATTTCGACCGTTTGTGCACACTGGTAAACCATTCGCAAAATGACCGGCTTTATTGCCGGCCCGGAGTAGCCGCCCATCAGGCTACCGAGACGCGGGCGGAACGTTTCCGTATCGATCGACATGGCCAGTATCGTATTCGCCACAACCAAAGCGTCGGCGCCGTTTACCTCAGCCGCAGTCGCTACGGCGGCGATATCGCCGGTATTCGGCGTCAACTTTACCCATATTGGCAGATCGGTTGCCGCCCTAAGCTGCTTGACAACGGCCGCCGTCGATTGCGGTCGCATTGCAAAGGCCTTTCCGTCTTCCTCGATGTTGGGACACGAGATATTCGCCTCGATCGCGGCAATGCCCGGCAGATCGAGTTGACTCACGATATCCGCAAACAATTCTGCGGTCGGCGCCGATACGCTCACGACCAGCGGCGCCGAAAATCGCCGATATTCCGGAAGAATATGCTCGATGAAATGCCGAACGCCCTTGCTGGGAATTCCGATCGAATTGAGCATGCCCTGGCCGACCTCGGCGACCCGGGGCGTCGGATTTCCTCCGCGAAGTTCGGCAGTAATCGTCTTTGTAACGAATGCCCCGAGATTTTTGAAGGAGAAAACGCGAGCGAGACCTTCGGCGAACGTGCCTGATGCCGGCATTACCGGATTTGCCAGCGTCAGGTTTCCAATGTTGACGCGAAGGTTTACCACGACAACGCCTCCTCCAGACTGAACACCGGACCCTCGACACAAACGCGACGCTGTTCGGTCCCGGCTTCGCCTCGGAAGGAGCGCACGCAGCAGAAGCACATTCCCAACCCGCACGCCATTTGCTGTTCCATGGCTACCTGACCGGGAATCTTTAATTCGGCGCTCATGCGCTTCAACAGCAGCATCAGACGATTTGAACCGCAGGTAAAAAAAGCACCCACGTTCTGGCTCTCGACCAATCCGAGAAGAATCCGCTCGACGTTTAAAGGATCGCTCGACCCGTCGTCATCGATGACAATTTCAACGTGAGCCTTTGCGTTTCTGAAACGTTCGACCGACATGACCATTTCGCGCGAGCGCGCGCTCAAAATCACGGAGATACCGACGTTTCGGGCGGCAGCCATCTCCGCCAGCGGCGCCAACGTTGCAAGTCCAACCCCGCGCCCAACAACCACGATATGCCGCCATGCTGGATCGAGGCGGAACCCGATTCCGAGCGGTCCAAGGATCGGCAGCGCATTACCCTCACGCAGCGTGGCGAGGCCGCGCGTACCCGCACCGGACACCTTGTAAAGAAACTCTATTCTACCGGCGAGCGGGTCAACGCCATAGGCGCTCATCGGCCGCCGCAAGAACGGAAGGTCTTTCGAGGTTGCCGGACATGCAATATTGAAAAACTGGCCCGCTTGCGCTTTCAAGGCGGGACCGCCCGCGTGTAGGATCAGATGATAGTAGTCGGAATTGACGGCGGTATTTGACACGACGACCGCTTCTGTGTCGGCAACGTCGGGAGCCGTGGGCATGTCACGGGTTGTCTCAACCGCCTCCGGCGCACATAGAACTATCGACATCCAATAGGCCTTCAATGAAACCCACCAGCCATAACAAACAAGAATATCTCTTTTTTGAGACGGTCGCAAGCAAAAGTCAGAAACAACTATCTGTAAATGCTGAGAGATAACCAGAAGAGTGGGCCGTCGGCGGAAATCGCTATTTTAAGCTGCACATTTCATGTAAACTTGAAAATTCTTCATTCCACCTAAATGCTTATGGGATCAGGGGAGAGCCCACGTGAAAGAATTGGCGGACTGGCTAAAGTCTCAGCATAAGGGCCTGCGGACCTATAAGACATTCCAGCAGAAGGTCCTTGAGATCGGCTCCAAGAACAGGCGCCAATATGCGCTCTATTATCTACTTGCTATGTTGGCCGGCCGCTTTATCGAGGCCTACGATGAAAATCCGCTCACGCTCGACATCGCCGACGAGGCGCACAAGCGTCTGGTCGCGTTCACGGACAAGGCGGTTCGCTTCAACACCATGGCGCCGCAGGAACAAATCGAGCTCCTGAACGAAGTCGCGGCATCCGAACTGACGCAATCGTCGGTACAATAAGGCGTGGGATTGCACGATAGCCCCGTTTTTATATCTTTGCCCGTGCGAGCTTGACAGCACCTGGGCGACTTTGATCTCAGCGGCAAGCTCAAATAGCGGAATGGTCTATTTTCGATCACCCCCGAACTTGCTAATCCGACGTGTTTCGTATCAATATTTAGACATTCGGTGAATAGGTTCGGCCACCGCGATGTCTAGGCAATGGCAAGAAATCGGTAACCGATTACGCGCCTATCGGTTGGGCCGCAACTTCACGGCCCAAGACATGGCCGACCGCATTGGCGTTTCAAGAGCCGCACTCTATCGGCTGGAAAAGGGCGAACTCGTCAAAATCGAAACATTGGAGAAGCTCGCCGAGCTTCTCGGTATCTCCCTCCCGTCGTTGATGGGCGTCGGCGTTGAGTATTACCGCAATGCCGTCGCGTTTTTCGAGCGCATGCGGCAACTGGAAGAAAACGCCGTCCTCGTTCTCGGCAATTTCACGCCGATTTCATTCCTGCTGTTGTCCGACGAATACATTCATCACCTTCGAACGATGCTAATGGAGTTGCCGGGGACCGCCGGACCCGACCACGCTAATTACGGAGAATATGTCGAACGAATGCTCGGGATCCTGCAAGAACGTAGGGCCGCCGCCCTCAAGCGCCGCACACCTGTTGTAAGCGTCCTCAGTTCGCAAACGATTGAACGGCTCTTACGGTCGGGGCTAATCGGTCGCTACGATCTGAAGGCCTCGGTGATGCGGGATCGACGCGCCTTGGCGCGGCGCGAAGTGGAGCGTCTGGCTGATATCTTCAGAAAGCAGCCGATCGCGGTTCAGATCGGAGTCGTCGAAAACTTCTCGCCTGAACAGACATTTCAAGTCTTTGAACAAGGCGAATCCACCTTTGTCACCTTGAGCCCCTATCGTCTCGGCGACCACCCGAATATCTCAGCCGGAATCGCCATGGTCACCTCCGCGCCCGAGGCGGTGAACATGTTCAAGGAGATCATCGTCGGTCAGTGGGAGCGCGCGCACAAAGGCGAGGCCGGCGCTAAGATCATCGACGCTATCCTCGCGCGCACGCCGCGCTGACTCGAAGTCTGCGCAAACACGACGAAAAGCGGCGCGCGCCGCGGCACATCGAAGCGTTTTCAATTGAAACCGGTCGCGCCTGCGCAAACGCTCATCATCAGGTTTGAGCGGGAGAGGCTGGATCGCGAAGCGGCCCGGTGAGGGGGCGCGAACGCTCGCCGAGGCTCGCGCCCTCGCATTGGCATCGCGCGCGGCCAAGCAGAGCGCGTCGAATGGAACCATCTATACGATCGCACCTTATTGCGCAGCGCAGGCCGACATTGAAGGTGGCTTACTCAGCGGCGCCCCTATTCGAGGATTGACCATCACTTGGGCGCTCGGCGTCAACCGAGGACGGGCACACGCGCCTGCCGTGCGGGAATTAATCGCCCATATTCACCGCGCGGTCGACGGTCGCGTGGCGACCAGCAGCTGGCGCGCAGTA
>JBOHII010000215.1:0-7564 GCA_050725955.1 Pseudolabrys sp.
ACCGAATCCATCGCCGCCCGCGCCGACGAAATAAACTCGACGCTGCGCTCGACCGGCGACTCTTTGGTAACCGACCTGAGCCTGCGTGGCGGCGACGTTGTCTCCAAGATGGAGCAGACCGGCACCCGCATCAACGACACACTCACCAGCCGCAGTAACGCGGTGGCCGATAACTTCCGCGAAAACGCCGAAGCGCTGGCGCTGGTGCTGAGCAATCGAGGCGATGCGGTCAAGGACATGCTGACCGCGCGCCTGCAAGGCTTCGATGACATGTTCAACCAGGGCGGCACCGCGCTCAGCGAGAAGGTCGCGCGCGACGCCGCCATGCTCGGCAGCTTGATCACCCACAACATCGCCGAATTCGACCGCATCGTGAAAACGTATGGCGGCGAACTGGTGGACCGGCTGGGTCAGCGCACCGAAAATGTTTCCGACGCGATGCGTAATTACGTGGATACCTTCGACCAGCGCGTCAGCAGCCGTACCGGGGAGCTTTCAAGCTCGCTCGACGCGCGCTTCGCGCAATTCCAGGAGCAACTCGGTGCCCGCGTGGCCGACATCAATGCCGGCTTGACCACGAGCGGCAACGAGGTCGTCGGCACGCTCGATGCCCGTATCAGTGCGGTGACCGGCACGATCACTGCGCGCGGCGCCGAGGTCGCGGATGCGATCAGCGCCAAGATCGGCGAGATCGATCAGACCCTTGGCGCGCGCGCGCTCGAAGTCGCCAATACGCTCGACAACCGCGTCGGCCGCTTCGAGGAACTGCTGGTCGGCCGCGCCGAGACCGTCACCAATCAACTCGAGACTCGCACCAAGGCCGCCGCCGACACGCTGCACGCTCGCCTGGAGGGACTCGGCCACTCGATCAAGACCCATTCGGAGGACGCTGAGCGCCTGATCGGCCAGCTCGCGATTTCCACCGCCGAGACGCTTCGCTCCAGCGCCAGCGACGTCGAGCGCACGCTGCTGGGCGTAAGCGCCGAAGTCACCCGCGGCTTTGTCGGCAAGGCCGACGAGATCGCTACTTCGGTCAGCCAGCGCACCAACGAGATGGCAACGCTGCTCTCCGACAAGAGCGGCGGCGTACTCGCCGCGATCACCGAAAAAGGCCAGCAATTCGCCAGCGACGTCACCAAGGCCGCCGATGAGGCGATGAAGTCGATTGAAGAAAAGGGTTTCGCCTTCACTCGCGCAATGTTCGACAACAGCGCCGAAATCACGCGCATGATCAACAGCGCGGGCGAGTCCGCCTCCAGTACCGTCAGCCGCACTCTCGTCGACCTGCAGGAGACCGCACAAAGGGCGATCGAGCGGTCGAAGGCGACGGCGACGACTGCGGTCAGCGAGATGCTCGATACGCACAATCTGCTGCGCTCCGACACCACCGCTTTGTTCGAGCGGCTGCGCGAAGCCAACATCATGCTGCAGGAAGTCCTTACCGGCTCGCACGCGAATATGAGCGCGCTCGAGAACACGCTGGTGCTGCGCGTTTCGGAATTCGTCACCGCCATGAACGAAGTCACCGGCTCGACCACCGAGGTCACCGCGAGGGTGGAAACCGGCATTGCCGACTTCCGCGAAGTCTCCACACGGGCGATTTCCGATCTCGGCCAGTTGGCGGCCCAGTTCGACGCACATGGCCGCGACCTCGCCAACGTCGCCCAGCAGATCGATAGCAGCAACCAGCGCACCGAGGATTCAATCAGTGCGCGCAGGGTCTCGCTAGACTCGCTCATCTCGACGCTCGATATACGCACCGAAGATCTCGACCAGCGGCTCCAGCGCTTCTCCGGCCTGCTCGACGAGGCGCTCGAAGCCGCCGCCTCGCGCGCGCGTGACATCGCCCGCGTGGTGTCGGAATCGAGCGCCGAGGGCAGCCGCGCGATCAGCGAGCATTACGACCGCGTGCGCGAGAACGCTGAGGACATCGCCCGCATGGTTTCCGAAAACGGCGCCGAAGGCGCGCGCATCGTGAACGAGCAATATCAGCGCGTGCGCGAAAACGCCGAGGACGTCGTCCGAATTGTGTCGGAGTCGAGCGCCGAAAATACGCGCGCGCTGGGCGAGCAGTACGACCGCATGCGCGAAAATGTCGAGGACGAGCGGCGCCGTACCGCCGAGGCGATGCGGGCGGTCTATGCGCAGGCAACCGGCGATACCCACGCGCTATTCCGCGACGCCAGCGAGCGCTTCGCCGAAACCGTGCAAGACATGAAGAAAATGGCCGCCGAAATGCAGCGCGAGCTGGAGGCGACCCGCAGCGAGCTGCACCGCGGCATCTTCGAGCTGCCGCAAGAGACCGCCGAAAGCACCGCACAAATGCGCCGCGTCATCGTCGACCAGATCGAGGCGCTGGCCGAGCTCAATCGCATCGTCGCCCGCCACGGCCGCAGTCTCGATTCGGTTGAGCCGCGGCGTCCGCCACGCGAGGAGGCCCCGCTTGTCGCAGCTTCCAGCCGCAGCGAATTGCCGCCGCGCCCAACCCCGCGCAGCGACGTCGGCAGTTTCGCCCCGGCTGCCCGCCGCGCCGAAGCGTCCACGCTCAGCCCGAACCCGGGTAACGGGGCCCGCACCGGCTGGCTCACCGATCTGCTCAGCCGTGCTTCGCGAGAGGAGACCGCGCAGGAACGCGACAGCCTGCGCGAACCCGCGCGCGAGCCGCCGCGCGGCACCGAGGAGCGCACGCCGCGGCACAGCATCGAATCGCTCGATTCACTTTCTGTCGACATCGCGCGCATGATCGACCACGACGCCGCGGCGGATCTCTGGGACCGCTACAAACGCGGCGAGCGCAACGTGTTTACGCGCCGGCTCTACACCCTGCAGGGCCAGCAGGCATTCGACGAGATCGGCAAGAAGTATCGTGCCGATCGCGAGTTCAAGCTCACCGTCGACCGCTATATCGGCGAGTTCGAGCGGCTGCTCGAGGAGGTCGCGCGCGACGACCGCGGCCAGGTGGTGGCACGCACTTACCTCACCTCCGAGACCGGCAAGGTCTACACCATGCTGGCGCACGCGGCTGGGCGCTTCGATTAGGACCCGCGATTAGCGGTTGACCAATATTTAGGCGCAACTCGCAAATGGGCCTGCCAGCGGCTAATTAGCCGTTTTTAACGTAAAATTTCAGTTTGCCTCGGACCGCCAAGTAACCGATAGTAATGGCGCTGTTGTCGCGTGGGGCGCCGACAGCCGCCAAGCGCACGAAGAATATTGGTGACCTGCCGCCCAATACGTTGGGTGCATTTGGAGGTGGAACCGGCGTTCATGCATGAGCGCCATCGGCTTAGACGGCTAATCTGGGAGGAAAAGCCATGCTCACGCGTGTTCATCCGGCACGTGCACTCGTTGCACGAGGCCTTACGGCGGCGGCTTTTGCCGCTTTCACATTTGTCCTGATTGGGATTTCCAATACGGCGGCTTGGTCCGAGCCGAAGGATATCAAGTGGGGTACCGGCCCGGTCGGTTCCTCGGGCGGTAAAGCGCTCATCGTGCTTGCCAATATTCTGAACAAGCAGATGCCGGAGTTTCGCATCACGGTGCTGCCCTATCCCGGCGCCGTCGGCACCGTGAAGGGATTCGCCACTGGCGAACTTGGCGGCTACTACGGCTCCGACGTCGCGCTGAAGGAACTTGCCAGCGACAGCGGCCGCTTCAAGGGCTTCAAGTCTCACATCAAGATTCAGCCGGTTCAGTCGTTCTGGTGCTACACGCTTGACGTCGGGCTGGCCATCAACGGCGCCAACCGTGACAAGATTAAGAGTTGGGGCGATCTCACAGGTAAGCCGGTCTACACTGGCCCGCTGCCGTTCGATACGCGGCTCCAGCTCGAGAACGCAATGGCCGCGCTCGGCGTCAAGCACATCTACAAGCAGGTCGATCTATCCACGGCGGGATCGCAGCTTAATTCGGGTTCGATCGAAGCGATGATCATTTATGCCGCCGGTGGCGTCACGCCGCCGCCGTGGATCGCCGAGGCCTCGCTTGCGGTCGACTGGGCCGCTCTCAACCCGAGCCCCGCCGAAGTCGCCAAGCTCAAGGCGAAGGGCTTCAGCATTGTGGATGTCAACCCCGCGAACTTCCACAAGAAGAACCTGTACGTCAAATCGGTCATGTTGACGCCGACCTTCTGGGGATTCGATCTCGGCATGAACGTTTCCACCGACGAGATGTACAAGATGCTGAACGTCATCGACAAGAATTCCGACGAACTGGCGAAGCTCGATCCGAGTTTCCGCGAGATCGGCGGCGGAAAAATG
Source organism: Pseudolabrys sp. (assembly GCA_050725955.1). GTDB lineage: Bacteria > Pseudomonadota > Alphaproteobacteria > Rhizobiales > Xanthobacteraceae > Pseudolabrys. Next base: position 4,260 of record JBOHII010000215.1, read on the forward strand.
GCCAAGTTCGAACACGACACATTGGAATCGACCTGGCGACTCGTCCCTATCCATCCCGGCCTCGCCAAGTATCTAAAGGAGAAGGGACAGTGGGACAACAAATGGGATTCCAACGTCGCCAAGGCGACAATGTAGGAGCGTCGTCTTTTTGACCGAACTGAATCCGGGGCGGGCGCGCGGATGCGCCCGCCTCGCTTGAGTCCAGACAGTCTACTTGAGTTCAGACAGTCTATATGGGTTCGCCATGACCGACACGACGTCGCACTATCGTCCGCCGCTCGCGCTCACCTGCATCTATTACGCATCGTCGGTCGCGTTCTTCCTGTATATGTTTTTCTACTATTGGACCGGCGACGGCGGGCCGACGCTGCTCGCCATGGCGATGATCCCGGCCGCCTTCGTCCTCTACACGCTGCATTCGCTGCGCAAGAACGACTTCTATCCGAAGCTCCCGGCGGTTCTGAATTATCTGATCGCGGCGACTTATTGCGGCTTCGCACTATACTGCGCCTATTACATGCACACGAATTACATTTCGCTCGGCACCGAGCGCTCGGGCATGTGGGACAACCAAGACCTGATCGTTGGCGGCGTGATGACGCTGCTGATCATCGAATACTCGCGCAAGCGCCACATGCCGCTGTTCATCCTGAACATCATTCTTATTCTTTATGCCGTGTACGGCTACTTCGTACCGGGCATGTTCTACCATGCCGGCCTATCCTGGGAGCGCGTGATCTCCGCCAGCAGCGTGGAGATGGAGACCGGCATCTTCTCGCGCTTGCCGCAGATCGCGCTCACCATTATCGGCTCATTCCTGCTGGTGTTGAGTCTGCTGCGCGGCTTCGGCTGTGTCGATTCGCTGCTGCGCGCGACCAAGCGCGTCGCCATCCGCTCGCATCACGCGATCCCGCAGTCGGCGGTGATCGGCTCGATGGCGATCGGCACCGTAAGCGGCTCGGGCGCCGCCAATTCGATCACGGTCGGCTCCGCTACGATCCCTGCCATGATTCAGGCCGGCCTGCCGCCGGCAACCGCCGCCGCGATTGAGAATGCGTCCTCGATGGGCGGGCAATTGATGCCGCCGGTGATGGGCATCGCCGCCTTCCTCATGGCCGAGTTTCTTGGCGTCGACTATTTCGACGTCGTTGCGCGCGGCTGGGTTCCGGCGCTGATCTACTACATTTCGGTTTCCACGTCGGTCTATCTGCTGGCGATCCATTACCGCACCCGCCTCGTCGTCAACCCCAATGCCGAGCATCTCTCTTGGCGCGACAAAATCAATCTCGGCGCCTTCGTATTCGTGGTCGGCGGCCTGGTTACCCTGATGGCGGCAATATTCCTCGCACCGATGTTTGCCGCGCTCTACATGTTCTGCGCCGCCGGCGTCGCGCTGCTCGCGATCCATACCGCCTCGCTGCTGCGGCCGGGGCATTGGTCGTTTGCCGAATTCATCAAGCCGATCCGGCGCGTGCTCGATTCCTATATCGAGATGATCTCCGATATCTCGATGTTGCTGGCGACGCTGGCGATCCTAACGGGCGCGCTGGTGATCACCGGCGTGCCGACCAAGCTCGGCTTCCTGCTGGTCGACGCCGCCGGCATCAACATGGCCGCCATGGTGCTGATGGCCTTCATCTTCGGCGCTATCTTGGGGATGGGGCTGCCGCCGGCACCGGTTTACATCCTGGTCGCGATCGTGATCGCCCCGCCGTTCATGCACGTCGGCGTCAATCCTTGGGTGATTCATTTCTTCGCCTTCTTCATCGGCGTGTTCGGCGAGCTGACGCCGCCGACCTCGATCACCGCGGCGATCACTTCGAAGATCGCGGGCGCGTCGTTCTACACCACGTTGTGGCGCTCGGTGCAGATCTGCGTGTCGCTGTTCACGCTGATGGTCGGCGTCTTCGTTCACCCCGAACTCGTGATCAAGCCCGGCCTCGATCAAATGGGCGCAGCCTATCTGGTGATGGTCTCGACGCTCGGCATTACCTTCAGCCTGCAAGCCACCTATTCCGATAACCGCTTGGTGGATCGCGCCGTGCGGCTCGGGCTGGCGGCAATCGCGCTCTACATCCTGTTCTCGTTTAACGACACCTTGTCCACGGCCATGTCTTTCGTCGTTCTGGCAATCCTCGGTTATTGGTTCGCCCGCCGGCGCAAGGTGGAGGACGTCGAACCGGAAGTGGTCGTGATCGACCCGTCGACGCTGGTGCCCTCGACCGTCGTTGCCAGTCCGCTCCGCTGAATCGGCTGAGCGGCCGGCCTAGCCGCCCGACTTTGCTTCCTCCAGGTGGCCCGCCCGCGACCGCTTGCCGTGGAAATAGGCGCGCAGCCAGGGGTGCGTGGACGCCAGCATGGTGTCCATGGTCCCCGTGGCGATCACCTTGCCGTCGGCCAGAACCGCGATGCGGTCGCAGACCGTGTGCAGGCTGTCGAGGTCGTGCGTCACCATGAACACGGTCAGCCCCAGCGTTCGTTGCAGCGTCGCGATCAGCGTATCGAAATCCCCTGCCCCGACCGGATCGAGCCCGGAGGTGGGCTCGTCGAGAAAGACGATCTCAGGGTCGAGCGCAAGCGCGCGCGCCAGCGCCACACGCTTGGTCATGCCGCCGGAGAGTTCGGCGGGGAATTTGTCGCCGACGCTGGCGTCGAGCCCGACCATTTCGAGCTTGGCGACCACCAGTTCGTCGAGCAGACGCTGCGACAAATGCAGGTTTTCGCGAATCGGAAATTGCAGGTTTTCCCTGACCGTAAGCGAAGAAAACAGGGCGCCTTGTTGGAACAGCACGCCCCAGCGGCGCTCGACCGCTTGCCGCTCGGCGTCGGAGGCGGCATCGAGGTCGATGCCGAATATCTTTATGCTGCCCGCGCGTTTGGGCAGCAACCCGATGATGGTGCGCAAGAGCACGGATTTGCCGGCGCCTGAGCCGCCGACGAAGCCGAGTATCTCGCCGCGATAGACATCGAGATCGACATGGTCGAGCACGATGTGGTCGCCAAAGCCGACCACCAGGTCGCGCACCTCGATGATGACCTGTTTGCCGCCGTTGCCCGTCGTCATCGCTCAAATCCCGATCGAGGCGAAAAAAATGGCGAACAATCCGTCGAGCACGATCACCAGGAAGATCGATTCGACCACCGAGGCGGTCGTCTGCAGGCCGAGCGATTCCGAGGAGCCCTTCACCGCCATGCCTTCCACGCAAGCGACCACGCCGATCACCAGCGCCATGAACGGCGCCTTGATCAGGCCGACCTCGAACGTGTTGAGTGCGATTGCCTCCTTGAGCCGCGCTAAGAAGATG
>JBOHII010000216.1:0-5686 GCA_050725955.1 Pseudolabrys sp.
GCGCCTAACGGCTGTTGCAGCGCATCAGCCAGGAATATTCCGCCAACGTGCATGCCGTGGACGTGGTCAACTCGTCGGACGCCTCGCTGCTGGTGTACTGGAAAAACAAGGGCATGCTGGCGCCTTACGTTCCGGAAGACGTGGCGAAATATTATCCCGCCAACCACAAAGATGTGGACGGCACCTATGCCAGTTTCCGCATTTTCCTTTGCATCATCGCCTACAACACTACGCTGGTGAAAAAGGAAGACGCGCCGAAGAGCTTTGCCGATCTGCTGCTGCCGAAATGGAAGGGCAAGATCGTCAAGGCGCATCCCGGCTACAGCGGCACCATCCTCACCGCAACGTATCAGTGCTCGCGCGACCTCGGCTGGGGCTATTTCGAGAAGCTCGCCCAGCAGAACGTCATGCAGGTGCAGTCGGCCGCCGATCCGCCGAAGAAGATCGCGCTCGGCGAACGCGCGGTGATGGCCGACGGCGTCGAATATCTGATCTTCGCGGAAAAGGAGAAAGGCCAGCCGGTCGAACCGGTCTATGCCACCGAAGGCACGCCGCTCATCGTCGGGCCGAACGGGCTGTTCAAAGCGGCGCCGAATCCGAATGCGGCGCGGCTGTTCCAGAGCTTCTGCTTCACGCCCGCGTGCCAGCAGCTTTGCATCGATATCGGAGGCTTGCGTTCGGCGCATCCGCAGACCAAGGAGCACGCCGGCCGCACCCCGCTCAGCCAGATCAAGCTGATGAAGGACGATCCGGCCGCCGTGTTGAAGATGGGTGAGGAACTCAAGGCGCACTACGTCAAGCTGTTCCACGTCTAACGCCAAAGCCCGGCTCGCCCGGCAACCCTGAAGGGGGAATGACACATGACATCCGCACGGCTATCCAAGCGCGATCTGCTCAAAGGTGCAGGCGCCCTCGGCCTCAGCGCGTTCGCCGTGCGGGTTTCCGCCGCACCCGCCGCGGAAGCGATGACGCCGGCCTTGATCGAGGCGGCGAAAAAGGAAGGCAAGCTTGCCTTCTACACGGCCATGGACCTGCAATTCGCGCAGCGCCTCGGCAAGACCTTCGAGGCGAAGTTTCCCGGCATCGCCGTGCGCGTCGAGCGCTCCGGCGCAGAACGCGTCTTCACCCGCATCGGTCAGGAGTATTCCGCCAACGTCCACGCCGTCGATGTGGTCAATACCGCCGACCAATCGCATTGCATTGTCTGGAAGCAAAACGGTTGGCTCGCGCCCTATCTGCCGGAAGACGTCGCGAAGCATTTCGACAAGACTTACTACGATCCCGAGGGGCTTAGCATTACGACGCGAATTCTGGTCTCGCCGATCGCCTACAACACCAACCTGGTGAAGAAGGAGGATGCGCCAAAAAGCTTCAAGGACCTGCTCGATCCGAAATGGAAGGGCAAGATGGTCAAGGCGCACCCCGGTTACAGCGGCACGATCATGAACGCGACGTTCGAGATCGCGCGCGATCTTGGCTGGGGCTACCTCGAAAAGCTTGCCACGCAGAATATCATGCAGGTGCAGTCGGCGACCGACACGCCGAAGAAAATATCGATCGGCGAACGCGCCATCATGGTCGATGGCGCGGGCTATCTCGTCATCCGCTACAAGGAGGCAGGCCAGCCGGTCGACGTCGTCTATCCGGAGGAGGGCACGCCGCTCGCCACCGGCCCCAGTGCGGTGTTCAAGGCGGCGCCCAATCCGAACGCCGCGCGCCTGTTCCAGAACTGGATGCATTCGCGCGAGGCCCAGCAGATGCTGGTCGATTGGGCCCGCCAGTATTCACCGCACGGGCAGACCGTCGAAAAGCCGGGCGTCCGCAAACTGGCTGACGTCAAGCTGATGAAGGAGGATCCGGCCGGCGTCTATGCGCAGGCGGAGGCGGTCAAGAAACGCTACGCGGAAATTTTCAAGGTGTAATAGCGTCGGTGAGCCACAGGCAGATCATGGCTATCGCTCTCCCCGCCGCGCCGGCCGCGCGAAAATTCGGCATCGATTTCTCGACGCCGATACTCTGGGCATTCGCCGCGGTCCTGTTCGGGCTGATCGTGATGCCGCTGTCGTGGCTGGTCTATTACGCCTTCACCGACAGCAAAGGCGGCTTCACCGCCGGCAATTTCGATCGGCTGGTGTCGGACGCGGCCTTTCTCGATCCGCTGCTCACTACGTTTGCGCTCGCCACCCTTTCGGCGCTGATCTGCTGCGCGGTGGCGGCGCCCATGGGCTGGCTGGTGGCGCGTACCGACATGCCGTTGCGCCGTACCGTGCGCATCCTGGTGACGGCGTCGTTCGTCACCCCGCCGTTCCTCGGCGCCATCGCCTGGGAGCTGCTGGCGGCGCCGAACAGCGGGCTGCTCAACCAGCTTTATCGGGAAATCACCGGCGCGCCGCCGGATATTCACCTGTTCAATATTTACAGCTTCGCCGGGCTGGTCTTCGTCATCAGTTGCTACACGTTTCCTTATGTCTTCGTGCTGGTTGCCAATGCGCTCGACCGCACGCCGGGCGATCTCGAGGATGCCTCCGCCATTCTCGGCGGCCGCGCCTGGGACACCGCGCTGCGCATCACCATTCCGCTGGCGCTGCCGGCGGTGCTGGCGGGGGCGCTGGTGGCGTTCCTGCAGGCGATGACGCTGTTCGGCTCGCCGGCGATCCTGGCGATGCCGGCCGGCTTCCACACCATCACCACCAAGATCTGGAGCCTGTTTCAGTTCCCGCCCAAGCCGGAACTCGCCGCCGGCGCCTCGCTGCCGCTGCTGGTGCTCACCGTCATCCTGCTGCGCGCGCAACATTTGGTGCTCGGCCGGCGCGGCTATTCGGTGGTCGGCGGCAAGAACAGCGAGCCGCGCATCGTGCGCCTCGGGCGCTGGCGCTGGGCGATGCTGGCGATCGCGCTCAGCGTGCTGATGTGCCCGGTGTTCCTGCCCTATTTCGCCCTGCTCAACGCCGCGTTCTCGAAGGTCGCCTCGCATCTGGTGTGGTTCAACAATTTCACCTTGCAGAACATGCATTTCGTGTTCTTCGAATTGTCGGCAACGCCGCTCGCGCTGCGCAATACGTTCATCCTCGGCATCATGGCGGCGACCTGCGGCACCATCCTCGCACTGGTGATCGCCTACGTGACCGCGCGCCAAGCGGTCGCCGGCTGGCGCGTGCTCGGGTTCCTGGCAACCGCGCCGGTCGCCATTCCCGGCATCGTGCTCGGCGTCGGACTGTTCTTCAGCTATACGCGGCCGCCTTTCGTGCTGTACGGCACATTGTGGATTCTGCTAATTGCGTTTGTCACGCTCGCCATGCCGGCGGCCTATCAGCAACTGCAATCGGCGTTCCGCTCGGTGCATCCGGAGCTGGAGGACGCGAGCCGCATCCTCGGCGCCACCCGCCTGCGCGCGCTCTGGCAGATCACCGCGCCGCTGCTGCGCACCAGCGTGATCGCCACCTGGTGCTTCATCTTCGTCGGCGTCATCCGCGAATTGTCGGCGGCGATCATGCTGTTCACCTCGGACACCAAGGTGCTGTCGGTGCTGATTTACGATCTCAACGAAAGCGGCGATCTCGCGGCAATCGCGGTGCTCGGCCTGTTGATGCTGGTGATCACCTTCACCGTCGTGGCGCTGGCCAACAGCCTGCGCGGCCGCAATACGCGCCGCAACGTCGCGGTCGGGTGAAATTCTGTGAGCGCCGACCTTCCCAGGGTATCCGTTGCCGAAGCGCTGGCCGCACGCATTGCCGCGCTCGACGGCAAAAAACTGCCCGCCGCGGTGCGCCGCAAATGCGAGGATTTGCTGGTCGACGTTGCCGGCCTCTGCGTCACCGCGCGCAACGAGGACTACATCAAGGCCGCGCTATCGGGCTGCGACGACGACGGGCCGTGCACGGCGATCGGTCATGCCCGCACGTTGAGCGCGGCCGGCGCCGCCTTCGTCAACGGCACGGCGGCGCATGGCGAGGATTTTGACGACACCTTCGAGGGCGGTCCGGTGCATGCCGGCGCGGTGGTGGTGCCGGCGGTGCTCGCCGCCTGCGAGCGTCACAGAGCGGACGGCGCCGCGGGGCTGTTGGGGATTGCGGTCGGCGCCGAGGCGATGTGCCGGCTCTCCACCGTGGTGCCGAAGGCCGTGCACAAGGCCGGCTTCCACCCGACCGCGATCTTCGGCGTGATGGGGGCGGCGGCCGGCGTTTCCGCAGCGCTGGCGTTGAACGCCAAGCAGATCGTCGACGCGCTCGGCATCGCCGGCAGTTTCGCCAGCGGCATCATCGAATATCTCGCCGAGGGCGCCTGGACCAAGCGCCTGCATCCCGGCTGGGCGGCGCAATCGGGCTATCGCGCGGCCTTGCTCGCACGCGGCGGGTTCCTCGGGCCGCGCACGGTATTCGAGGGCGTGCACGGACTGTTTCACGGCTTCGCGCATACGGCGCAGGGCGATTACGCCGCGCTTGAGGATTTCGGCGCGCGTTGGGTGATCGAGACGCTCGCCTTCAAGCACTATCCCTGCGGCACCATGGCGCATCCCTATATCGATTGCGCGCGCCGCCTGGCCGCGCGCGGCATCAAGCCGGCCGACGTCAAGGAAATGATCTGCGAGGTGGCGGAAGGCACCGTGCACCGGCTGTGGGAGCCGCTCGCCGCCAAGCAGCGCCCGCCCAACGGCTATGCCGCCAAGTTCGCGACGCCGTTCATCCTCGCAACGGGCTTCGTGCATGGCGGCGTCGGGCTCGACGCTTTCACCGATGCGGCTGTGGGTGACCAGGCGGTGCTCGCGCTCGCCGCCAAGGTGCGTTACGTCGTCGATCCGAAAAATCCCTATCCGAACGCCTTCACCGGCCACATCCGCGCCGTGCTCAACGACGGCAGCGTGGTGGAAGAGCGCCAGCCGCATTTCCGCGGCGGCGCACAGGAGCCGCTCACCCGCGCCGACATCGAAGAGAAATTCGTGCTCAACGCGCGGCACGGCGGCTGGGACGATGCCCGTGCCGCAGCCGCGCTCAAGCTGCTCGCCAAACTGTATGATGGAAAAATCGATCTGGCGCCGTTAAGAGCGTAGTTCTGCCGTGCCAGGAATAAAGGTGTGATCCCTCTTCCCTTTGGGGGGAGAGGGTTGGGGTGAGGGGCAAGTGACTCTCGATGGACCGTAACCCCTCACCCGGATCGCTACGCGATCCGACCTCTCCCTATGGGAGAGGTGAAGAGAGAACGCGCTACGCAAGGAGAATGGAATGAGTGACAAGGAACTTGCCGGCCAAGAGCTTGTAGGAAAAGTCGCCATCGTCACCGGCGCCGGGCGCAATATCGGCCGCGCCATCGCGCGCCAGTTGGCGGCCGCGGGCGCTGCGGTCGTGGTGAATGCAAAATCGAACCAGAAAGAAGCCGACGCCGTCGTGCGCGAAATCGAAGCCGCCGGCGGCAAGGCGATCGTATACCTTGCCGATGTCGCCGATGCCGCCGCGGTCGAGGCGATGGCGCAAGCCGCGCTGAAGGCCTTCGGCCGCATCGATATCCTCATCAACAACGCCTCGCTGCGGCGCGAGAAGCCGATCGGCGAGATGAGCTATGCCAACTGGCGCGAGGTGATGAACGCCACCCTCGACTCCGCTTTCCACGGCGTGCACGCCTGCCTGCCGGCGATGAAAAAGGCCGGCGGTGGCAGCATCGTCAATATCGGCGGCATGAGCGCGCATATCGG
>JBOHII010000217.1:0-16024 GCA_050725955.1 Pseudolabrys sp.
AATCCGTTCTTCACGACCGATACCACGGCGGTGTTGCGTGCCGCCGAGCTCGAAGCCCAGGCGGTGCTAAAGGCCACCAATGTCGATGGCGTCTACACCGCCGACCCGAAGAAAGACAAAAAAGCCAAACGCTACGACCGGCTGGGCCACCAGGAAGCGATCGAGAAGGACTTGCGGGTGATGGATTCCACCGCCTTCGCGCTTGCCCGGGAAAACCACATGCCTATCATCGTGTTTTCGATCGCCGACAAGGGCGCCATCGAGGCCGTTCTGTGCGGCAAAGGGCGCTCGACGGTCATCGGCTAGGTCAGCCCGCGGCCGGCCGAGAGCAGCTTCGTGTTCGGGGATCGCCATGGCAAACGAAACGCACGATATAAACGAAATCAAACGCCGCATGCAGGGCGCCAGCGCCGTGCTGAAGACGGAGTTGTCCGGGCTGCGCACCGGGCGCGCCTCCACCCACATGCTCGACCCGGTCATGGTCGAGGCCTATGGCGGGCAGATGCCGCTCAATCAGGTGGCGAGCGTCACGGTGCCGGAACCGCGGTTGATCGCGGTCAATGTCTGGGACCGCTCCCTGGTGCACGCGGTGGAAAAAGCGATCGTGAATTCCAATCTGGGCCTGTCGCCGGCAACCGAGGGCCAGGTGCTGCGCTTGCGCATCCCCGAGCTCAACGAAGAGCGGCGCAAAGAATTGGTCAAGATCGCGCATAAATATACCGAGACCGCGCGGGTGGCAGTGCGCCACGTGCGGCGCGACGCGATGGACGCGATCAAGAAACTGGAAAAGGAGCACAAGATTAGCAAGGACGACCACGACCGCTTTTCCGGCGATATACAGAAGGCGACCGATTCCGGAATCACCGAAGTCGATCACATGCTGGCGGCGAAGGAAAAGGAGATCCTCACCGTCTGAGGTAGCCCATGCCCGAGGCCGAGGTTCCGCAAAGCGCTGTGCCTTACGAAGAAGCGCCGCATCACGTTGCCATCATCATGGACGGCAATGGGCGCTGGGCGGCGGCGCGCGGGCTGCCGCGCGGGGAAGGGCACCGCCGCGGGGTCGAGGCGCTGCGCCGCACGATCCGTGCCGCCGGCGAACTCGGCATCAAAATTATCACCATCTTCTCGTTCAGTGCGGAGAACTGGTCGCGGCCGGCCAATGAAGTCGGCGAATTGATGGGCCTCTTGCGCCGCTTCGTGCGCAACGATCTCGCCGAATTGCACAAGAGCAATGTGCGCGTGCGCGTGATCGGCGAACGCGACGGGCTCGATCCCGATATCGGCCGCCTGCTGGTGGAAGCCGAAGAGCTGACGAAGAGCAACGACGGTTTCACGCTGGTGGTGGCGTTCAATTACGGCGCACGCCAGGAGATTACCAACGCGGCGCGCCGCATCGCCGTGGAGGTGGCGCACGGCCGCCTCAAGCCCGCCGACGTCACCATGGAAACGGTCGGCGCATTTCTCGACGCGCCGGATATCCCCGATCCCGATCTTATCATCCGCACCAGCGGCGAGCAGCGGCTGTCAAACTTCCTGCTCTGGCAGTCGGCCTATAGTGAATTGGTGTTCGTGCCGACCTATTGGCCGGATTTCGACCGCGCGGCGCTCGAGGCGGCGATCCGCGAATACCAGCAGCGCGAGCGCCGATTTGGCGGCTTAGTCGCCAAGACCGGATCCTGAGCCCGTGGCCGAAGCCGACCCCGTTTCCGGCCCGGGCGATGCCGATCGGCCCGTGGCCGCGGCCGCCAGCAATCTTGCATTGCGCATCGTCTCGGCGGCGGTGCTGGCGCCGCTCGCAGTGCTGACGGCCTATCTCGGCGGCTGGCCGTTTGCGCTGTTCTGGGGAGTTGCCGCCATCGCCGTATTATGGGAATGGACGGCGCTGGTCGCCGGCCGCAGTCACCGCTTGATGTTTTCCGCATGCGGCAGCGCGATCGCGGTCGCCGCTTTGGTGGCCTGGCGCGGGCGTCCGATCGCGGCCATTTTGCTGGTGGGAATGGGCGCGCTCGCGGCGTTGATTTTCGCGCCGCAACAGCGGCGGCTATGGATCGTCGCCGGCATCGGCTATGCAGGGGCGATGCTGCTCGCGCCCGTGTTGCTGCGCGCCGACGATGCCGATGGATTTATCGCGATGATGCTGTTGTTCGCGGTTGTATGGACGACCGATGTTCTGGGCTATTTCGCCGGCCGTGCCGTTGGCGGCCCGAAGCTTTTGCCGGCGGTCAGCCCGAAAAAAACCTGGTCCGGCGCGATCGCCGGGACGCTCGGCGCGATGGTTGTCGCCGTTGCGGTGGCGGACGCCTTCGGTGCGTTCGAACGCAGCACGATTGCCGGCATCGCGCTGCTGCTGTCGGTGGTGGCGCAGTGCGGCGACCTTTTCGAATCCTGGGTCAAGCGCCAATTCGGCGCCAAGGATGCAAGCCACCTCATTCCCGGACATGGCGGGGTCATGGATCGGCTCGACGGTTTTTGGGCGGCAGCCGTAATCGGTTGTCTGATCGGATTGCTACGCGGCGGCTTCGATGCGCCGGCGCGCGGCCTGCTGGTGTGGTGAGGACATGAGCGTGCCCGGCATTACCCGATCGAAGCCGCTGCCGGACGTGGCCGTGCGCCGCATCACCATTCTCGGCGCCACCGGCTCGATCGGCGCCAGTACCGTCGATCTGATCAAGCGCAATCGCGAGCGCTACGGCGTCGAGGCGATCACCGCCCGGCGCAATGCCGGGGCGCTGGCAAAAATCGCCCGTGAGGTCGGCGCAAAACTCGCCGTGGTCGCCGATCCCGCCGCCTACGGCGATCTGAAGGATGCTTTGGCCGGCAGCGGTGTTGAGGCGGCGGCGGGCGAGACCGCGCTGCTCGAAGCTGCACAGCGCCCGGCCGACTGGGTGATGGCGGCGATTAGCGGCTCGATCGGACTGAAACCGACGCTGGCCGCCATCGAACGCGGCGCCACCGTCGCGCTCGCCAACAAGGAGTGCCTCGTTTGCGCCGGCGCCCTATTCATGCGTCGCGCGGCGAGCACCGGCGCGACTTTGCTGCCGGTCGACAGCGAGCACAATGCCATCTTCCAGGCGCTCGGCGCCGGCGCGCGCGAAGACGTCAAACGCATAATCCTCACGGCGTCGGGCGGCCCGTTCCGCACGTGGTCGCTGGCTGCGATCAACAAGGCCACACCCGAGCAGGCATTGCGCCATCCCAACTGGTCGATGGGGCCGAAAATCACCGTCGATTCCGCGAGCCTGATGAACAAGGGTCTGGAATTGATCGAAGCGCATCATCTGTTTGCCATCAAGCCGGATGAAATCGACGTGCTGGTGCATCCGCAATCGGTGGTGCACGGAATGGTCGAGTTCCGCGACGGCTCGTTGGTGGCGCAACTCGGTTCGCCCGACATGCGCACACCGATCGCGCATTGTCTCGCCTGGCCGCGGCGGCTCGACGGACCGGCGGCACCGCTCGATCTCGCGCAATTGCACGAGTTGACCTTCGAGGCTCCGGATTTCGCACGTTTTCCGGCTTTGGCGCTGGCGCGTCATGCCATGACGGTGGGCGGAGCGGCGCCAACCGTGCTCAATGCCGCCGACGAAATCGCCGTCAGCCAATTCATTGCCGGCCGGATCGGCTTTCCCGCCATTACCGCATTGGTTGAGGCGACGCTCGATGCAGCCTCCGCGCGCGGGCTGTTGGCCGAACCCGCCACAATCGATGCCGCGCTCTCCGTTGACCATATTGCGCGAAGTTTAGCCTTGGCCCTCTTGCCCGAAATTGCCGTAAAGTCATCCTAGTAAGCTTTCGCTAACGACGTGGGCGCCATAGCGGCGGGACGAGGGTGTGATGAGTATCGACATTATGGGGGGTCTGGGCGCGTTCGGTGGCAGCCTCGTCGGCTATATTGTGCCATTTTTGTTTGTGCTGACAATTGTTGTGTTTTTTCATGAGCTTGGCCATTTCCTTGTGGCCCGCTGCTGCGGCATCAAGGTTTTGACGTTCTCGATTGGTTTCGGCCCCGAAATCGTCGGCTTCAACGACCGCTACGGCACACGCTGGAAAATTTCCGCGATTCCACTCGGCGGCTATGTGAAATTCTTCGGCGACGACAATGCGGCGAGTGTGCCCGATCACGAGTTGGCTGCCGCGATGACCGAGGCGGAAAAAGCGGTCAGTTTCGTGCATCAGCCGGTGGCCCCGCGCGCCGCAGTGGTTGCGGCCGGCCCGATTGCGAATTTCGTCCTGGCGGTCGCGATTTTTGCCGGCGTTTTTGTGGTGGTCGGCAAGCAGACCACCAGCGCGCGCGTCGATACGGTGCAGCCGGCGAGCGCGGCACAGGCCGCCGGCTTCCAGCCGGGCGACCTGGTCCTCGCTATCGACGGCGAGAAAATCGGCAGTTTCTCCGATATGCAGCGCATCGTCAGCATCAGTGCCGGCGAGCCGCTCAATATCGAAGTCGAACGCGGCGGCGTGCCTGTCACGCTGAAGGCGACGCCGCAGCTCAGGACGCTCAAGGATAATTTCGGCAATGTGCATAAGCTCGGCGTGCTCGGCATCAGCCGTTCCATGGCGCCGGGCGACGTCAAGACGGAGAAAGTTGGGCCGCTGCGGGCCGTCGTCATGGGCGCCAAGGAGACCTGGTTCGTGGTCGACCGCACGCTGTCCTATATCGGCGGCGTCTTTACCGGACGCGAAGCCGCCGACCAGCTCGGCGGGCCGATTCGCATCGCCCAGGTCTCGGGCCAGATGGCCTCTGCCGGCTTTGTCGCGCTCATCCACCTGACTGCGGTCTTGTCGGTGTCGATCGGACTTTTGAATTTATTTCCAATTCCCCTGCTCGATGGCGGTCACCTTTTGTTCTATGGAATCGAGGCGGCGCGCGGCCGGCCGCTGTCGGAGCGCACCCAGGAGGTCGGGTTCCGGATCGGGCTCGCGATCGTCGTCATGTTGATGATATTCGCGACCTTTAACGACATTCTCCACCTCGCTACCTCCTGATCGTTGCCGCCCGGCAACTTTTTGAGGGGAAAGGGATAGTCGTGCTGGGAGTTTGGTTTGCAGTGCCTTTAAAACGCTGTACAAAGTTGCCCAAAGTAGGCCCGACAGTCTGTCAGTTCCTTGGCGGGGGCGGACGCAAGGCTCAAGAAAAAGGCGCTTAGCGCATGGGACTTGGTGTGCGGGTTTTACGGGGACTGGCGGTTTGCTGTCTTGTCCTCGGCGGCATCCCTGTCGGGACCGGATTCGTAAGCTTGGCGTCTTCCGGCGTCGCGCTCGCCCAGACCGTTCAGTCCGTCGTTGTGCAGGGCAACCGCCGGGTCGAGGCCGACACCGTGCGGTCCTATTTCAAGCCTGGTCCGGGCGGCCAGATCGGTCCGGCGCAGGTCGACGCGGCTATCAAGGCGCTTTACGCCACCGGTCTATTCCAGGACGTCCATATCGATAAATCCGACGGCAAGCTGGTGGTCACGGTGGTGGAAAACCCGGTGATCAACAAGATTGCCTTCGAGGGCAATTCGAAGGCCAAGGACGAGCAGCTATCGGCCGAAATTCAGTCGAAGCCGCGCGGGACCTTATCGCGCCCGACCGTGCAGGCCGACGTGCAGCGGATCATAGAAATCTACCACCGCACCGGCATGTTCGACGTGCGGGTCGATCCCAAGATCATCGACTTGCCGAACAATCGCGTCGATCTGATCTTCGAGATCACCGAAGGCACAAAAACCGGCGTGCGGCAGATCCTTTTCGTCGGCATTCACGCGTTTTCGCGCGGCCGCCTGAAGGACGTGATCAAGACGTCCGAGAGCAACTGGGTCAGCTTCCTGCAATCCTCCGACATCTACGACCCCGACCGCGTCGAGGCCGATCGCGACCTGTTGCGCCGCTTCTACCTCCAACACGGCTATGCGGACGTGCGCGTTGTCTCGGCGGTGGGCGAGTATGAGCCGCCCGTGCAGTCGAAAAACAAATGGCAGTTTGTGTCGGTCCGCGGCAAGAGGGGCGCCGGATTCATCATCACATTCACGATCGACGAGGGGCCGCAATATCACGTCGGCAAAATCGACATCGTGTCCAACGTGCACGCGATCGATGCGGAATCGTTGCGCGACAGGCTGAAGATTTCCCCGGGAGGCGTCTACAACGCGGACTTGGTCGAGAAGAGCGTCGAGTCGATGACGATCGAGGCGGCCAAACGCGGCTTCGCCTTTGCCAATGTGCGTCCGCGCGGCGACCGCGACCTTGCCAAAAGATTGATCAATCTCACGTTCGTGGTTGAGGAAGGCACGCGCGCCTATATCGAGCGTATCAACATTCGCGGCAATGTCCGCACCCGCGACTATGTCATCCGCCGCGAATTCGATATCGGCGAAGGCGATGCCTATAACCGCGCGCTGATCGACCGCGCCGAGCGGCGGCTGAAGAACCTGAACTTCTTCAAGACGGTCAAGATTACCAACGAGCCCGGTTCGGCGCCGGACCGGGTCGTCGTCAACGTCGACGTCGACGAAATGCCTACCGGCGAGTTCTCCGTCTCGGGCGGCTATTCCACCTCGGACGGTTTTATCGCCGAAGTCAGCGTCGCCGATCGCAACCTGATGGGCCGAGGCCAGTTCGCCAAGGCATCCGTGAGCTTCGGTCAGTATTCGCGCGGCTTCGACCTGTCGTTTGTCGAGCCCTATCTTCTCGGATACCGCATGGCCGGCGGCGTCGACTTGTTCGCGCGGCAGACCTTGGCGAGCTCATACGTTTCCTACAATACGCAGTCGGTCGGCACGAATTTGCGTCTTGGATTCGCGCTGTCGGAAGAACTCGCGTTTCAACCGCACTACTCGATTTACCAGCAGAAGATCACGCTGCCGGATCAGTACGACAACTGTATCGCGTCACCTTACGCGTGGATCAATGGCGGCCCTGGCGTCAGTCCGGCCAACGAATTGATCCGCCAATCCGGCGTACCCCCGACGAGCTTGAACGACGGCGGAAACTGCTTTGCCGACGGCGAAGCTTCGCTGCCGGTGCGCAAGGAACTGGCCGCCGGTCCGGTGGTCGTTTCGCTGGTCGGCTATTCGCTGACCTATAACACCCTGGACAACAACAAAGCGCCGACCGCCGGCCTGTATGCCGAACTCAAACAGGATGTGGCGGGCGCCGGCGGCGACGTGAATTTCATCCGGTCGAGCTTCGAGACGCGCACCTATTACGAGGTCTTTCCCGACGTTGTTGGCGTGTTCAAACTGCAAGGCGGTCACCTCGACGGGTGGGGCGGCAAGAGCTTGCGCATGCTGGATCAATTCCAGATGGGTCCCAACCTGGTACGCGGCTTCGCACCGGCAGGCATCGGTCCGCGCGATCTGACGCCGGGCTCAACCAACGATGCGCTGGGCGGCAGCCTGTATTGGGGCGCCAGCATGGAATTCCAAACGCCGCTCTACTTCCTGCCTCGGGAGGTCGGTATCAAGTTCGCTGCCTATGTCGATGCCGGTTCGCTGTGGGACTATAAGGGTCCGACCACGTGGAACGTGACCGGCGAAACGCTGCAGGTCGCCGATTCCGCCGCCGTGCGATCGTCGGTCGGCGTAGGCTTCATCTGGGATTCGCCGCTCGGGCCGCTCCGCTTCGACTTCGCTTACCCGCTGACCAAAGAATCCTACGACCGCACGCAAATCTTCCGCTTTAGCGGCGGCACGAAGTTCTGATTTTGGCCGCGCTCGGCGGCACAGCGTTGGCGCTATGAGCGAGCCGGTATTTTTACGACACGCGCGGGGTCTCACGCTTGCTGAGATTGCCGCCTTGTCTGGCGCAGCGCCGCCGCCGGCGCCGCTGCTGGGGCGCCGCATCGTGGACGTTGCTCCGCTCGATCGCGCCGGGCCAGATGCAATAAGCTTCTACGACAACAAGAATTATGCCGCGACCGCAGCCACAACGCATGCCGGCGCTTGCTTCACGACCGCCGCGCTCGCCGGGCAATTGCCGCCGCACGTTCCGGCCTTGGTCGTGCGCGAGCCGTATCGCGCCTTTGTGACGGCGGCGCGTGAATTGTTTCCCAATGCGTTGCGGCCGTCCTCGCTGGCCGAGGCGGGCGCGGTGACCGGCGCCCACGTGCATCCGAGCGCGCGGCTGGAGAACGGCGTTACCGTCGAACCGGGCGCGGTGATCGGGCCGCGCGCCGAGATCGGCAGCGGCACCGTCATCGGGGCGACCGCTGTGATCGGCAGCGAGGTGCGGATCGGGCGCGATTGCTCGATCGGCGCCGGGTCCGTGATCAGCGATGCGCTGATCGGCGATCGGGTCGTCATCCATCCCGGTTGCAAGATCGGCCAGGACGGCTTCGGCTTCCTGATGGGCGCAGACGGCCATCTCAAGGTCCCTCAGGTCGGGCGCGTTATCATCCAGGACGACGTTGAGATCGGCGCCAGCACCACCGTCGACCGCGGCGCCATCCGCGACACCGTCATCGGCGAGGGCAGCAAGATCGACAACCTGGTCCAGGTGGGCCACAATGTCAGCATTGGTCGGTGCTGCGTCATCGCGGCGCAATCGGGGATTTCCGGCAGTTCGACGCTGGAAGATTTCGTCGCGCTGGGCGGAAGCGTTGGCGTGAGCGACCATGTTACCATCGGCGAGGGGGCGCAACTTGCCGCCGCGGCCAAAGCCCATGCCGATATTCCGGCCGGTGCGCGGTGGGGCGGGGTGCCGGCCAAGCCGTTAAAGCTATGGTTTCGTGAAATGGCAATTCTTGCAAGAATGGCACGCACGCAAGGCGGCCGCGAAACCGCAGCGGACGAGCGGGACAACGGCCATGGATAAACCCGTGGGCAAACTGGAAGCGATCGAAATCGCGGCCGTGCTCAAGATGTTGCCGCACCGCTATCCGTTTCTCATGGTCGACCGGGTGATCGACATGCGCGGCGACGAGTTCGCCATCGGCATCAAGAACGTCACCATCAACGAGCCGCATTTCCAGGGACATTTTCCGGGCAATCCGGTGTTTCCGGGCGTGTTGATGATCGAAGGCATGGCGCAAACGGCGGGCGTGCTTTGCATCGCGCACGGCTACATGGACAAACCGAAGACGGTATTTTTCCTGACCATCGACAACGCAAAATTCCGCCGGCCGGTCTATCCGGGCGACACCATCGAGTACCACATGCGCAAGGTGTCGCACCGGCGAAACATGTGGTGGTATCGCGGCGAAGCCAAAGTCCGCGGCCAGATTGTCGCCGAAGCGAAAGTCGGTGCGATGGTTTCCGACGCATGAGCGCGAGGATGATCGATCCCTCGGCGCGGATCGAGGCTACCGCGGCGATCGGACCCAAGGTTAGCATCGGTCCGTATTGCACCGTCGGTCCGCATGTGACGCTCGGCGAAGGCTGCCGGCTGCTGGCGCATGTTAATCTCACCGGCCACACCACAATCGGTCCGCGCACAGTCGTGCATCCGTTCGCCTCGCTCGGTTCGCCGCCGCAGTCGGTGCATTATCGCGGCGGCGCCACCCGCCTCACGGTCGGCGCCGATTGCGATATCCGCGAGCATGTCACCATGAACACCGCCACCGAGGATGGCGGCGGCCTGACCGAAATCGGCGACCGCTGTTTTTTCATGGTCGGCGCGCATGTCGGGCACGACTGCCATGTCGGCAGCGATGTCGTGGTCGCCAACAACACCTTGTTGGCCGGGCACGTGACCGTCGGCGATCATGTCGTGTTCGGCGGCGGAGTGGCGGTGCGCCAATACGTCCGCATCGGCGAGGGGGCTATGCTGGTGGGGTTGAGCGGGATTCGGGCCGACGTGATCCCTTGGGGCTCGGCGCATGGCCCGCTCGCCAACCTGGTTGGGCTGAACGTGATCGGCATGCGACGGCGCGGCTTTGGCAAGGCCGAAATCCATCGCTATCGCGAGGCCTATCGGGCGCTGTTTTTTGGCGACGAAGAATTTCGCGCCCGCCTCGAACGCGTCGCCGCAGACTATGGCGGGGATGCGCTGGTGGCCAAGACGATCGCCTTCATCCGCGCCGGTAAACGGCCGCTGACGATGCCCGGCAGGCGCAGCGAG
Organism: Pseudolabrys sp.; assembly: GCA_050725955.1. Classification (GTDB taxonomy): domain Bacteria; phylum Pseudomonadota; class Alphaproteobacteria; order Rhizobiales; family Xanthobacteraceae; genus Pseudolabrys. The sequence goes on from JBOHII010000217.1 coordinate 10,039, forward strand.
GCCGGTGAATCCGACGAGGACGCATGACCGCCGCGCCCGATGTGAAGCAGGAAGCCCCGCTTGCGCTGATTTGCGGCGGCGGCAGCCTGCCCTTGACGGTGACCGATTATGTGACGGCGCGCGGCCGCGGCGTTTTGCTGTTTCCGCTGCATGGCGCCGCCAAGCCGGCCGATTTCGACGGGCGGCCGTGCAATTGGCTTTATGTCGGGCAGGCCGGGAAATTCGTCCGGATCGCGCATGCCGCCGGCTGCCGCGATGTCGTGATGATCGGGTCGGTCGTGCGGCCGGCCTTGTGGCAGTTAAGACTTGATCTCAAGACGCTGATGCTGATGCCGCGCGTTGCTGCCGCATATCGCGGCGGCGACGACCACCTGCTGTCGGGTGTCGGCCGTCTGTTCGAGCAAGAGGGTTTCCGTTTGCTGGGCGCGCACGAAGTCGCGCCGGAAATCCTGATGCCGCAAGGTACGCTCGGCCGCGTGCAGCCTTCGGAGCGCGACCATGCCGATATCGCGCTCGGGCTGGACTATCTGCGTGCCGCCGGGCCCTACGATATCGGGCAAGCGGTGGTGGTCGCCGGCAAGCACATGCTGGCGATCGAGGCGGCGGAAGGCACCGACGCCATGCTCGCCCGGGTCGCCGAAATGCGCGCGAACGGACGCGTGCGCGCGGCGGCGGGCAGCGGCGTGCTGGTGAAAGCGCCCAAGCGCGAGCAGGACAAACGATTCGATCTGCCATCGATCGGCCCGCAGACCGTCACTGAAGTTGTGCGCGCCGGACTTGGCGGCATCGCCGTGGTCGCCGGCGCCACGATTGTGGCGGAACCGGTCGCGCTGGCGGCGGCGGCCGATCGCGCCAATATTTTCGTCATCGGCTTACCAGCCGGGACCGAGCAGTGAACCGCGTGCCAGCGTCGGGCCCGCACATTTTTCTGGTGGCCGGCGAAGACTCCGGCGATCGGCTCGGCGCTGCACTGATCGCCGCGATCGCCAAGCGCAGCCAAGGCCGCGCCCGGTTTTCCGGGATCGGCGGCATGCATATGGCAGAAGCAGGCGTTGCCAGCCTGTTTCCGCTCGGCGATCTGGCGATCATCGGCTTTGCTGCCATTCCGGCGAGCCTGCCGCGAATCCTGAAACGCATTCGTCAGGCCGCCGACGCGGTCATCGCCGCCAGACCGGATGTGCTGGTCATCATCGACAGCCCGGAATTCACCCACCGCGTGGCGCGGCGGGTGCGCGCCCGCATGCCGGCGGTTCCGATCGTCGATTATGTGTGCCCGTCGGTGTGGGCCTGGCGGCCGGGGCGCGCGCACGCGATGCGGGCCTATGTCGATCACGTGCTGGCTTTGCTGCCGTTTGAACCGACGGTAATGCGGCGCTTGGGCGGACCGGCTTGCACCTTCGTCGGTCATCCCTTGGGCGAACGGGTCGCGAGCCTGCGCCCGAATGCCGAAGAAGCGCGGCGGCGGTTGGCCAATCCGCCGTTGCTGCTGGTGCTGCCGGGCAGCCGCGCGGGGGAAATCCGTCGCATGGCGGGCGTGTTCGGCGCGGCGGCAGCGCTGGTGGCGGAACGGGCCGGGCCGTTGGACGTGGTGGTGCCGGCGGTGCCGCGGCTAGTCGATGCGGTGCGGGCTGCGGTTGCGACGTGGCCCATTGCGGCGCGGGTGCTGACCGATCCGGAGGAAAAGGATGCCGCCTTCCGTACGGCGCGGGCCGCGCTCGCCAAGTCCGGCACCTCGACGCTCGAACTGGCGCTCGCCGGCATTCCGATGGTTGCGGCCTACAAGGTGCCACTGTTGGAGGAAGTGATCGCCCGCTTGTTGGTCAAAGTCCCCAGCGCGATCCTGGCCAACCTGGTGCTCGGCGAGAACGTGGTGCCGGAGTTTTTGCAACGGGACTGCACGTCCACGAGACTGGCTGGGGCGCTGCTGCCGCTCTTGAGCGATACAATCGAGCGCCGCCGCCAAATCGATGCCTTCGCCCGGCTGGATGGCCTCATGGAAATCGGCCAAACGGCGCCGAGCGACCGCGCCGCCGCTGTTGTGCTCGAGTGCGCCGGCCGGATTAACCAACCGGGACGCGAAACAGTGGCATCCGCGCCGCCGACGGCGTAGTTTGCCTCGTTTAGCCCAATCGGCCTATGCCATGCTCGTTAACTGGACTTTCCGCCTGTGACCGTTCCGACCCACGCTGCGATTACCGCCGTCCACGGCTATTTGCCGCCGGACCTGCTGACCAATGCCGATCTGGCTCAAATGGTCGACACGACCGACGCCTGGATCACCGAACGCACCGGCATCAAGGAACGCCACATTCTCAAGGGTGAGGGGCTAGGCACCTCACACATGGCGGCGGAAGCCGTGCGCGGTCTGTTGCAGAAGACCGGCACCAAACCGCAGGACGTCGACCTGCTGATCTGCGCCACCACCACGCCGGACATGCAGTTTCCGGCCACCGCCAACATGATCTGCGACATGGTGGGCATCAAGGATGTCGGCTCGTTCGACGTGCAGGCGGCCTGCTCGGGCTTTCTCTATTCGCTCACCATCGCCGCGCAATTCATCGCCACCGGCTTTGCCCGCAAGGTGGTGGTGGTGGGCGCCGACAAGATGTCGTCGATCATCGATTACACCGACCGCGCCACCTGCGTGCTGTTCGGCGACGGCGCCGGCGCCGTGCTGCTTGAGCCCGACGCGAACGGCTACGGCATCATGGACTCGCTGATCCGTTCCGACGGCTCCGGCATGATCCATCTCTATCAGGCGGCCGGCGGCAGCCGCATGCCGCCGACGCTGGAGACTGTCGAGAAGCGGCTGCATTACGTGCACCAGGAAGGCGCCGCGGTTTATAAATTCGCCATCGCCAAGATGGCGGAAGTCGCGCGCGAGATCATGGCGCGCAACAATCTGCGCGCCGACATGATCGACTGGCTGGTGCCGCACCAGGCCAACAAGCGCATCATTGAATCGACCGCCGAACGCATGCGGCTGCCGATGGACAAGGTGATGGTGACCATCCAAAAATACGGCAACACCACCAATGCCACCATCCCGCTCTGCCTGTGGGACTATGAGCCGAAACTAAAGCGCGGCGACCGCATGCTGCTCGCCGCTTTCGGCGGCGGCTTCACCTGGGCCGGCATCTATCTGCAATGGGCTTATGACGGCGCCAAGGCGCCCAAGCTTAACGGCAAGGGCGGGAACGGCAAGAGCGGAAACGGAAAGGGCGGCTGAGAAGCCGCCCTTCGCGCAAAAAGCTTCCGCGAACTCACTTCCTTCGCGAAATCGGCACGTAATCTCGGTGCGTCGCGCCGGTATAGAGCTGGCGCGGGCGGCCGATCTTCTGCTTCGGATCCTCGATCATTTCCTTCCACTGCGCGATCCAGCCGACGGTGCGTGCAACCGCGAACAGCACGGTAAACATGGTGGTGGGGAAGCCCATCGCCTTGAGCGTAATACCCGAATAAAAGTCGATGTTCGGGTAGAGCTTCTTCTCGATGAAATATTCGTCGTGCAGCGCGATCCGCTCCAACTCCATGGCGACGTCGAGCAGCGGATCGTCCTTGATGCCGAGCTCGGTCAAGACCTCGTGGCAGGTCTTCTGCATGATCTTGGCGCGCGGGTCATAGTGTTTGTAGACGCGATGGCCGAAGCCCATCAGCCGGTAGTTGTCGTCCTTGTCCTTGGCGCGCTTGACGAATTCCGGAATGCGGGCGACCGAGCCGATCTCGCGCAACATGTTGAGCGCGGCCTCATTGGCGCCGCCATGCGCCGGGCCCCACAGGCAGGCGCAGCCGGCCGCGATGCAGGCGAACGGATTGGCGCCGGAAGAGCCGGCCAAGCGCACCGTTGAAGTCGAAGCGTTCTGCTCGTGGTCCGCATGCAAAATGAAGATGCGATCCATGGCGCGCGCCAGCACCGGGTTCGGCTTGTATTCCTCGGTCGGCACCGCGTAGCACATGCGCAGGACATTGGTGGAGTAGTCGAGATCGTTCTTCGGATAGACGAACGGCTGGCCGACCGAATATTTGTAGGCCATGGCGGCGAGCGTCGGCACCTTGGCGATCATGCGGATCGATGCGATCAGCCGCTGGTGCGGATCGGAAATGTCGGTGGAGTCGTGATAGAACGCAGAGAGCGCGCCGATCGAGCCGGTCATCACCGCCATCGGATGCGCGTCGCGCCGGAAGCCCTGGAAGAACCGGCTCATCTGCTCATGAACCATGGTGTGCCGGGTGACGGTGTAGTCGAAGTCGGCCTTCTGCTGCGGCGTGGGCAGTTCCCCGTACAGCAGCAGGTAGCAGGTCTCGAGGAAATCGCCGTGCTCGGCCAACTGTTCGATGGGGTAGCCGCGGTAGAGCAGAATGCCTTCGTCGCCGTCGATGAAGGTGATCTTGGACTCGCAGCTCGCGGTCGAGGTGAAGCCGGGGTCATAGGTGAACATGCCGCTTTCGGCGTAGAACTTCGAAATGTCCAAGACCGCAGGGCCGACCGTCCCGTCGTAGACTGGATAATCCAAACTCTTGTTGCCAACGGTAATCGTGCCGGTTTTCTTCGTGGCGTCGGTTTTGGCGTCCATGGTCGAGCCCTCGATTTGGCGGCGAGTGGTGCGCGTTGAAACGTTAAGGCCGGGAGCCGATACGCCGGGCAAGGCGAGCGCGGTTCCGGTTGGTTTTTCGGTAACCCATCCTTGTGTGCGCTGCAAGATAGACTACCGCATATCGCCGACCGCTATATAGGCATAAGTCAGGCCGGGCACAGCTTCGGCGCATAATAGACAGGGTTGCGGTTTTAGCCGAGCTGATCCCGCAACCGGGCCAGGCTCTCGTTCTTGCCCAATACCGCCAGCACATCGAAGATCGGCGGCGAGGTGGCCCGCCCGGTAAGGGCGGCACGCAGCGGTTGCGCCACCGCGCCGAGCTTGAGGCCCGCGCGCTCCGCGTAGCCGCGTACAACCGCCTCAATCGCCTCGGGGGTCCAGTCGGCGACCGCGTCCATTTCCGGCAGCAACGCGGCGGTAACCGATTTCGCCTCGAGTGTGAGCAAAGCCTTCGCCTGGTCGTTCAGTTCGAGCGGACGGCTTGCCCATAAAAACCGCGTGGAATCAAATAATTCCACCAAAGTCTTGGCGCGCTCCTTTAGCGCCGGCATGGCCGCGAGCATTTTAGCGCGCAACGCCGGCGTCAGCTTGCTGGCGAGTTCTTGTCCGCCGGCGATATGCGGCAGCAGCCCTTCCAACGCGGCGATCAGATCGGCGTCGGCGCTGGCGCGGATGTAATGGCCGTTGAGGTTCTCCAGCTTGGCGAAATCGAAACGGGCGGGGGAGCGGCCGATCTGCGCCAGATCGAACGCCGCGATCATCTCCTCGGTCGAGAAGATCTCCTGGTCGCCATGCGCCCAGCCCAGACGCACCAGGTAGTTGCGCATCGCCGCCGGCAGGTAGCCCATGGCGCGGTAGGCATCGACCCCCAGCGCGCCGTGACGCTTTGAGAGCTTCGAACCGTCCGGCCCGTGGATCAGAGGAATGTGAGCCATAATCGGCACATTCCACCCGAGCGCCTCGTAGATATGTTTTTGCCGGGCGCCATTGGTGAGATGGTCGTCGCCACGAATGATGTGGGTGACGTTCATGTCGTGGTCGTCGACCACCACGGCCAGCATGTAGGTGGGCGTGCCGTCCGAGCGCAACAGCACCAGGTCGTCGAGATCGGAGTTCTGCCATACCACGCGGCCCTGCACCTGGTCGTCGATCACGGTCTCGCCGGTGAGCGGGGCTCGCAGGCGGATGACCGGCTTGACCCCGGGCGGGGCTTCGGCCGGGTCGCGGTCGCGCCAGCGCCCGTCGTAAAGTTTGGCACGGCCTTCGCGGCGGGCTGCATCGCGCATCTCGGCAAGTTCCTCGGGGCTCGTATAGCAGCGGTAAGCCTTGCCGGCGGCGAGCAATTGCTCGGCGATCTGCCGGTGGCGCTGAACGCGCGAGAACTGGAACAC
>JBOHII010000218.1:0-2559 GCA_050725955.1 Pseudolabrys sp.
GGCAGCAGCCCTTCCAACGCGGCGATCAGATCGGCGTCGGCGCTGGCGCGGATGTAATGGCCGTTGAGGTTCTCCAGCTTGGCGAAATCGAAACGGGCGGGCGAGCGGCCGATCTGCACCAGATCGAACGCGGCGATCATCTCCTCGGTCGAGAAGATCTCCTGGTCGCCATGCGCCCAGCCCAGACGCACCAGGTAGTTGCGCATCGCCGCCGGCAGGTAGCCCATGGCGCGGTAGGCGTCGACCCCGAGCGCGCCGTGACGCTTTGAGAGCTTCGAGCCGTCCGGCCCGTGGATCAGAGGAATGTGAGCCATAATCGGCACATTCCACCCGAGCGCCTCATAGATATGTTTTTGCCGGGCGCCGTTGGTGAGATGGTCGTCGCCGCGAATGATATGGGTGACGTTCATGTCGTGGTCGTCGACCACCACGGCCAGCATGTAGGTGGGCGTGCCGTCCGAGCGCAGCAGCACCAGGTCGTCAAGATCGGAGTTCTGCCATACCACGCGGCCCTGCACCTGGTCCTCGATCACGGTCTCGCCAGTGAGCGGGGCGCGCAGACGGATGACCGGCTTGACCCCGGGCGGGGCTTCGGCCGGGTCGCGATCACGCCAGCGCCCGTCGTAAAGTTTGGCGCGGCGTTCGCGGCGGGCCGCCTCGCGCATCTCGGCGAGTTCCTCGGGGCTCGTATAGCAGCGGTAAGCCTTGCCGGCGGCGAGCAATTGTTCGGCGATCTGCCGGTGGCGCGGAACGCGCGAGAACTGGAACACGATCTCGCCGTCCCAGGTGAGGCCGAGCCAAGTCAACCCGTCGATGATGGCGTTGACGGCGGCGGCGGTCGAGCGCTCGCGGTCGGTATCCTCGATGCGCAGCAGCATCTTGCCGCCGTGCCGGCGCGCATAGAGCCAGTTGAACAACGCGGTGCGGCCGCCGCCAATATGGAGAAAGCCGGTGGGCGACGGTGCAAAGCGGGTGACGACGGGCTCGCTCATCGCAGGGCGTGTAGCATAGTTGCAATGAAAGGTGTCAGTGCGATTGACATTGAGCCGAGCGCCACGTCATGCCATAGCCCGCCTCAGAGGGCGGCAGCGGTAATTTGGACTCGAGGAAGCATGGCAGGCGAGGTTAAGGCAAGCGGCATTGCGGCTGCGGCGGAGACCGGGCGCGATTTCATCCGCGACATCGTTAAAGCCGACCTCGATGCCGGCCGCGTCAAGACGGTGGTCACCCGCTTTCCGCCCGAGCCGAACGGCTATCTGCATATCGGCCACGCCAAGTCGATCGCCTTGAATTTCAGCGTGGCGGCCGAATTCGGCGGGCGCTGCCATTTGCGGTTCGACGACACCAATCCGGCCAAAGAAGAGCAGGAATACATCGACGCCATCGAGCGCGACGTGCGCTGGCTCGGCTTCGACTGGGGGCAACATCTTTATCACGCCTCCGACTATTTCGAGCGGCTGTATGGCTGGGCCGAAGACCTGATCCGCGCCGGCAAGGCCTATGTCGACGACCAGACGCACGAGCAGATCCGGGTCAATCGCGGCACGCTGACCGAGCCGGGCAAAAACAGCCCTTTCCGTGACCGCACGGTTGAGGAAAACCTCGACCTGTTCCGCCGCATGCGCGCCGGGGAATTTCCCAATGGCGCGCGCGTGCTGCGCGCCAAGATCGACATGGCCTCGGGCAACATCAATCTGCGCGATCCCTTCCTCTACCGCATTCTCCATGCACCGCATCCGCGCACCGGCACGACCTGGAAAATCTACCCGAGCTACGACTTCGCGCACGGCCAGTCGGACGCCATCGAAGGCGTCACGCATTCGATCTGCACGCTGGAATTCGAAGATCACCGGCCGCTTTATGATTGGTTCATCGCCAATCTCGATGTGCCGTCGAAGCCGCATCAGTACGAATTTGCCCGGCTCAATCTCACTTTCACGGTGCTGTCGAAACGCGTGCTCACGCTGCTGGTGCGCGACGGCCATGTGAAGGGCTGGGATGACCCGCGCATGCCGACGCTTGCCGGCTTGCGCCGGCGGGGGGTGCCGCCGGAAGCGATCCGCGATTTCGTCAGGCGCATTGGCGTGGCCAAGGCTAACAGCCTGGTCGACGTCGGCATGTTCGATTTTTCCGTGCGCGAGGCGCTCAACAAGAGTGCGCTGCGGCGCATGGCGGTATTGAAGCCGCTCAAGGTGACGATCGAGAATTATCCGGAGGGGCAAGTCAAGGAACTCGACGCAGTCAATCATCCCGACGATGCGGCGGCGGGCTCACGCAAAATCAAATTCGGCCGCGAGTTGTTCATCGAGCAAGACGACTTCATGGAGAACCCGCCGAAGAAATTCTTCCGCCTGTCGCCCGGCAAGGAAGTGCGTCTGCGCTACGCCTATTTCATCACCTGCCGCGAGGTGGTGAAAAACGGCAAGGGCGAGGTGGTCGAACTGCGCTGCACCTACGATCCGGCGACCAAGGGCGGCAATGCGCCGGACGGGCGCAAGGTGAAAGCGACCATCCATTGGGTGTCGGCTGCGCATGCGCTTGCCGCCGAGGTGCGGCTGT
>JBOHII010000219.1:0-3951 GCA_050725955.1 Pseudolabrys sp.
CGCACGAAGAGGTTTTTCATCGGTAGCTCCTAGGGTCCACACACATGACTGTCTGAGCTGATCCAGGAGACCGGATTTCCTCCCGTCCCTGCTGAACCATGCCGCACCGTAACAACGAGGTCTTGCACGCCGGTTAATGTGACCGAAGAAACATCAAGTATTCATGGGGATATATGACGTAGTTAACAAGTTATTTATCGTAGAATATCGTAGTTAACAAATAGTTAGGAAGAATAATTCAGACTATAACTCTTATAGTATATTCCACTACAAGAATACCATGGATCTTTTCCCAATGTATGCAGTCCGGCATAACGTATAACCGGACCCTCGTATCATAAACAATACTTTTCCCGTTGCGGCCGATACCCGCCAGCCTCTTCCGCGCTCGTGCCGCCCGCCGTCTGCAAAACGCACATACACGCGATTTTAACGGTCGGGGCCGATACCGAATTGACCTTTTTACCGCCCCGGCCACGCCCAACCATGCTCGTCGAATTCCTCGCCGTCCTGCAAGTCGCCGGCCAGACCGTGCTCAAGATCATCCCGATCTCGATCGGGCTTGGCATTGTATTCGCGCTGCTCACGCATTGGTCGGCCTGCAATCCCGGCCGGCCATGGTGGCGCAAGCGCGAGATCGCGACCGACGTCTGTTACTGGTTCCTGATCCCGCTCGGCGCGCGCTTTGTGCGCATCGGCCTGATGGTGATGGGCGCCGCCTACGTCTACAACATCCACGGCGTCGACGATCTGATCAAATTCTACGACAACGGCTTCGGCCCGCTTGCCGCCATGCCGCTTTGGGCGCAGGCGCTTACGTTCCTGGTGGTTTCGGACTTCCTGCTCTACTGGTTTCATCGGCTCTATCATGGCGCCGCGCTGTGGAAGTACCACGCCGTGCATCATTCCTCCGAAGAGCTCGACTGGATCTCGGCGGCGCGGTTTCATCCGGTCAATATCCTGCTCGGCACTGTCCTGGTCGATGTCGCGCTGCTTTTGGCGGGCATTTCGCCGAACGTGATGCTGTGGGTCGGGCCGTTCTCGACCGCCTCGTCGGCCTTCGTGCATGCCAACCTGAACTGGACGCTGGGGCCGTTCAAATACGTGCTCGCCGGACCGGTTTTCCATCGCTGGCATCACACCGCGCTCGATCGCGGCGGCTCGAGCAATTTCGCCGGCACGTTTCCGATCTGGGATCTGCTGTTCGGCACCTTCTACATGCCGGAGAACGAGCTGCCGGATGCTTACGGCATCGACGACCAGAGCTTCCCTGAAAGCTTCGGCGCTCAGATACTCTACCCGTTCCAGCGCTGAAGCAGCAGCCGTCGGCCCATCCGCCACGTTCTTTGCACTTCATTCACCTATTTGCAGTCAACTCTCCCCGTCGGCCGGCCAGTGTAGCGGCGGGCTTTGTTGCGTGGCGTGTGTTGGAGAGTTCGATGTCGGCCGTGTTCGGGCGTCGCAGGCGGCTTATGCGTATTTGGGCCTGCACCATCGTTTTCGCGGCCACCCTGGGCATCGCCCCAACGCAAGCCGACACTCTCACCGTCCGCGTCGACCAGGCGCAGGTGCTCAGGCTGCCCGACAAGATCGCCACCATCGTCATTGGCAATCCGTCGATCGCCGACGCGGCGCTGCAAAAAGGCGGCCTTCTGGTCATCACCGGCAAGAGCTATGGCTCGACCAATCTGATGGCGCTCGACCGCAACGGCCACGTGCTGATGGACAAGACCGTGGAAGTGCTCAACGCCGGCGGCGGCGAACTGGTCATGGTCTACCGGGGCACCGAGCGCGAATCCTATAGTTGCACGCCGAACTGCGAACGCCGCATTACCCTCGGCGACTCGCCGGCCTATTTCAACGCCACGCTGGCCGAAAGCGGCGCCCGCACCGGCCAAGCCCAGTCCAGCTCGCAAGCGCACTGATTACGGCAAGCGGCGTCGCGTGCCCCGTCGGACCGCGCAGACGCGGTCATGGTTATCGCCGGCCTAACGCGAACCCCGCGGTTCTTCGTCATCGCAGCAACAATTCGACAACGCGGATTTGTTATGAGAAATCGTGGTGTTTCGGCACCTTTCAGCAGTCTCGAAGGTTGCCATGTTTGAGAACGCTCGAGGCAAGATCGACGCCGGCATCCGTCGGCTGCTGCCGACGCGCATGGCGCGCCGCTTCGTGCGCCACGAAGACGGCGCCGCGGCGGTCGAATTCGCGCTGGTCGCTGTTCCGTTTTTGGCGCTGATCTTTGCAATTCTTGAAACCGCGCTGGTGTTCTTCGCCGGTCAGACGCTGGAAGCCGCCGTCTCCGACGCCGGCCGATTGATCATGACCGGCCAGGCGCAAACGCAAAGCTTCAGCCAGGCCGACTTCAAGAGCCAGGTGTGCGCGCGGCTTGCCGGCGGGTTGTTCGACTGCACCAACGGCATCTATATAAACGTGAAGACTTTCAACACTTTCGGCACGGTCAGCACCACCCCGCCGGTCAACAATGGCCAGTTTGACACCACCAAAATGAATTATACGCCCGGCGGTCCCGGCTGCATCGTGGCCGTGTCGGTCTACTATCAATGGCCGATCTACGTGTCGATGCTCGGAGACAACCTGTCCACGCTCGGCAACGGCACCCGCCTGCTTGAGGCGACCTCGGTCTTCCGCAACGAACCTTACGGGCCGGTCGGAGCATGTTGAAAACTTCGATTATCGGATGGATGGCACGGTTCGCGCGCGATCGCCGCGGCGTATCGGCGGTTGAATTTGCCTTCGTCGCGCCGGTCATGATCGGGCTTTACCTCGGTTGCGCCGAGATTTCCGATGGCGTGGCGGCCGACCGCAAGGTCAGCCTGACCGCGGGCGCGCTCGCCAATCTGACGGCGCAGGTAACGACCCTGAGCACCACCGACATGAGCAATATCCTCGATGCGTCGAGTGGAATCATCGCGCCCTACAGTGCCAACAACCTTAAGATGACGGTGACTTGCCTCAAGATCGATGCGACGACCGGCGTCGCCAAGGTGGCCTGGAGCGCCGCCCGCAACACCACGGCTCGCTCGACCGGGTCGGTCTATTCGTTTACCAGTACCAATTCGGCGCTGGACGTGAAGGGCTCGTATCTCATTTTGAGCGAGGTGAGTTACGCCTATACGCCGACGGTCGGCTACACCATCACCGGCACGCTCACGCTGTCGGATATGATGTTCATGAGCCCGCGCATTTCCGCTCCGACCTACAACAACATATCCTGCACCTGACGACGAAATCGCCGGATCGAAAAGCCTTTGATTTGTTTGTTGCCGGTGCGTGCGCCCGCCGCTTCGAGCGGGAAATTGCGATTCACCCGCGCGGTCTAAACAATAGACCAAGGATATCCTTTCGATTGAGCCACTCCACGAAGCCGGGCGAAAACCGCGCGAGCCACCAATAAGCGCGCACCAACCGGCGCACCACGACGAGCCCTTGGTTCCTGCGAATTGCCCTGATCGCGGCCGCCGCGACATTTTCGGGACTGGTGGCAACCTATGACGGGACGGCGATGCCTTGGCCGCGCAAATCGTTGGCAAGATTTTTTATCATCGGCGTTTGCACAAATCCCGGACAAAGAGCCGTAACGCCGAATCCCGGGCGGCCGTATTCGGCGCGCATCGCCATGCTAAATCCAACCAAGGCGAATTTGCTCGTCTGGTAGGCGGCGAACCGTGGCGCCGCTGACAGACCGAAAATACTGCAGACATTGACGATATGGGCCTCCTCCTGCGCAACCAACGTCGGGAGCAACATTCGCACCAGCCGAACGGGCGCCCACAGGTTCACCGACAATACGCGGTTCCACTGTTCGTTCGTCATCGCCTCGGTCGCACCGTAATGGGCGATGCCCGCGCAATTGACGAGAATGTTGAGATGATCCCAGCTGGACAAAACAAAATCCTTTGCCGCGCTGATCTCTTCAGGCTGCGATAG
>JBOHII010000220.1:0-14051 GCA_050725955.1 Pseudolabrys sp.
AAAACGCCAGCGCCGCGACTACCGACAAAACTACCTTTTTCATTGACCCTGCCCCTTTTCGGTTCGATCGACTTTCAGCCGATACAATTCGCCCACCGCAATTGCGTACCAAGTCAGGCTGCGACCGTTCCGTACGCAAAAGGACGTGCCTTATCGGCAAATTTACATCGCTCTCGCCGCCGAACGGCAAGCGAAAAACGACGGCATTTGCTGCCTTTTTAGGCGATTCCAGGTTCTATCGACAGAATGAACCAGACTGTTGCGGTAAAGTCACAATTTCCGGCTCCCGCACTGCATTTTCATACCGGCCGTCAGCCGATAACCGCCGATGAGCGGCCAAGCGGAGCATCTGACCGCCGCCGCTGTGAATAAGTGCCGGCTTCCGATCTAATGATTTGGCAGCCAATGGAAATCCGGCGCCCGCCGGAACTCCGGTAGGCGTCCAGGCGGGAATCGGGGGCGCCGCTCAGGCGGCCGCTTTCTTGCGATTGGCATCGAGTCGCGAGTCGACGAGCGCGACGATCGCATCGAGAGTCGGGTGGCTCAGCCCTTTTTGCCGGCCGAGCAACTGCACCAGCTTGTCGGCACGCTCGATATTCTGCGCGCCGTTTTGTAACGCACGCGCGGCGGACGCCGGGCGCGTGAGGCTTTGTGCGGCGGCAGCGTATTTCTCGAACGGCACTAAATCGTTTGGCGAGGCGCCGAGCCGTACGCACAAATCGTTGACGAAATCGTAGACCGATTTCGACTCGTCGAGATTGGAATACACCGCCTCTTGCGCGGTTCGCATGCCGTCTGCCGTGATGCAGCGATAATTGCCGGCACACAGCATCGCCCACTTGGCGAGCGGCACGAAGATCGAATCGTAAACTCGCAGCTTTACCGGCAGTTCAATCTTGCCTTCGGGCGCATCGAAGCGCGCGGCATCGACGTCCCGCTCAAGATTGCGCAGGATCGCCGTATCCTGAGCGCTATCGAAGCGCGCGCATTTGAAGTTCGTCGGCAAGGTGACCAGCAATTCGTTCGCCCTGCCGTCCGGCGGGCGGATCGCTTGCGGATCGGGGCTGTTGAGCGTGATTTTCTTGGGATCGACCGAATCCCACACGCGCGGATCGGTGTACGCGGCTTCCAGCGCACGATAGTCGAGGCCCGGAATGCGCTTGATATAGGGCAGCGGCGGCATGTTCATGATCGACATGCAGGGTACGCGTGACTTGCCCACCGCATCGAGCAATTCGCGCACCCCGGGCGAGCGATATTGCGGCTCCTGCATGCACAGGCCGATCAGGTCGTAGTCGCCGGGTTTGACGCCGGTCGCGGGGCCGGCCGTCACCTTGCCCGGCAGCTTGCGCGATTCCAGCGGCACCGGGTCAGGGCGGCCGCGCACCGGCAAGCGAACCTTGAAGCCCTCGGCGTTGATCAGGTCGGCTTCCGCCGGCAGGCAAACGAGATGGATCGCGTGGCCGCCGAACAACAGCTTAGACGCGAGCAAAGATCCGTACGACGCACCCAAAAGCAGGATTTTGTAAGTCTTCGACTTACTCGTCGCGGCTTTTTTGGCGGCCGGCTTTTTCGCCTTTTGCGTCACTGGCTTCGTCCTGCGGACCGCCTTTTTGACCGGACGCCTGGTCTTTTTGGCTTTGGTTTTGCGCGCGGCGACGGCGCGTTTCGCTTTCTTCACTTTGGTTTTCCGTTTTTTCGCTTTTGCCATCACAATCCTCCCAATCGGCCCGCATCGCGTCATTGCGGCGCTTTAAGCCAAATGCTGCGGAGCGGCACCCGCTCCAATCTCCTCAAGCCCTTCCGGCACCGGACCGCCGGTGGCCCAATCGAGCAATTCGACCGTGTGCACGACCGGAATGGCGGTGCCCGCGGCGATCTGCGTGATGCAGCCGATATTGCCTGCCGCAATCACATCCGGCGCAAGCCGTTCGATATGGGCCACTTTGCGGTCGCGCAACCGATCCGCCAGCGCCGGCTGCAGAATGTTATAGGTGCCAGCCGAGCCGCAGCACAGATGCCCTTCTGGCACATCTTTGACCACGAAGCCGGACTTGCAAAGTAAATCTTTCGGCGCCTGCGTCACCTGCTGCCCATGTTGCAGCGAGCAGGCCGAATGATAGGCCACCGTGAGCGGACGCGGCGGCGCGCCCGCCGGCAGATCGAGTGTGGCCAGATATTCGGAAATGTCCTTGGTCAGCTGCGAAACCCGCGCCGCCTTTGCAGCATAGGAACTGTCCCCGCGCAGCATGAAACCATAATCCTTTACCGTGGTTCCGCAGCCGGACACTGTAATCAGGATAGCATCGAGGCCGGCACCGTCGATCTCATGCATCCAGGCGTCGATATTGTTGCGCGCCTGCGCCAGCGCCTGCTGCTCGCGGCCCATATGGTGGACGAGCGAGCCGCAGCAGGCTTCGCCGGCGGCGACCACGACCTCGATGCCGTTGCGGTTGAGCAGGCGTATGGCGGCCTCGTTGGTCGAAGGCGCCAATACCGGGCCGATGCAGCCCGACAGCAGCGCCACCCGGCCGCGGCGCTCGCCAAGCGCCGCATGGACCTTGCCGGTGCGCTCGACCGGCGGGGCAAGCTTGCGGCTCGGCGTTAGCCGCAGCATGGCCGCCATCCGCTTTAGCCCCAGTGCACCCAAGAGCCCGGCGAACGGCTTGCCGATCAGCCCCGCCACCACCGCCAGCCGAAACAGGCCCGGATTGGTCATTACGCGCGCCAGCACCGCGCGCATGGCGCGGTCGACGAGCGGGCGATTGTAGGTCTTTTCGATGTAGTCGCGGGCGTGGTCAACCAGATGCATATAGTGCACGCCGGACGGACAGGTGGTCATGCAGGCGAGGCACGACAGACATCGGTCGATATGCTTGACCAGTTCGGGGCTCGCAGGTCGGTCCTGCTCGAGGGCGTCTTTGATCAAATAGATGCGCCCGCGCGGTGAATCGAGTTCGTCGCCGAGTAGCACATAGGTCGGGCAGGTGGCGGTACAAAAACCGCAATGCACGCAGGTGCGCAGGATCTTTTCCGATTCGGCCACCTGCGGATCGGCGAGTTGCGCGAGGGTGAAGTTGGTTTGCATGCAGCGCGGGACCCTACGACAGCCGCGCATGGCCGGCGAGCATCGCGCGGTCCATGCGATAGAGCGCGTCGCAGATTTCCGCCGGCAGATGGCCGGGACCGCGGCAGTTTTGCGCCGCCACCGCCCCGGCGGCGCCGAAAACGGCGAGCGCCGCAATCGCGGCCACGCGCGGCGGTCGCACGGCGGCGAAGGCGGCAGTAACGGCGCTGAGTGAACAGCCGAGCGCGGTCGATAGCGGCATCAGCGCGTGCCCGGAATGGATTGCGACGCAAGTCGTCCCATCGCTTACATAGTCGGTCTCGCCGGTCACCGCCACCACGCAGCGCGCGCGTTGCGCCAGCGCCGTGGCAGCGCCGGTCGCATCCTCGGCACGCGCGCTCGAGTCGACGCCCTTGCCGGCCTGACCCACCTGCCCGGCCAGACTCAAGATTTCGCTGGCATTGCCACGGATGACGCTGGGGCCGAGCGCCGCCAGTTCGGCCGCAACCTGTGTGCGATAAGGCGTCGCGCCGCAGCCGACCGGGTCAAGCACCCACGGTTTGCCGAGCGCGCGGGCGCGCGTCACGGCGGCGCGCATCGCCTCAACCCAGGCCGGCGATAGCGTGCCGATATTGACTGCCAGCGCATCCGCGATGGCGACGAAATCTTCGACCTCCTCGACGGCGTGCACCATGGCCGGCGAAGCGCCGAGCGCCAGCAGCACATTGGCGGAAACGCTCATCGCCACGTAGTTGGTGATGTTGTGCACCAGTGGACGCCGCGCGCGCAGATCTTCCAGCGCGGCGAATACGTCGTCGATGGAGACCGGCTCGTCCATCGCGGCTACACCCCCGCCCACATGCGGCCGGGATTGAGCACACCCTTGGGGTCGAAACTCTCCTTTACGCGCTTGCCCAAGGCGCGCAATGGCCCCGGCTGCGGCTCGAACACATCGACCGCCGCACGCACGGCGGCGGGCGCGCGCACCAGCGTGGCGTGGCCACCGACACTTTTTACCGCGGCGCGAATCGAGCCGGCGTCGGGCTCCTCGGCATAAGGCATCGCCAGCCAGAGCAATCCGCCAGCCCAATCGTAGAACATCTGCGCCGCCGGCGTGACGGCGGCGGCGATTTCATGGCCGCGCGCGGGCGCGGTCGAGATGCGCCAGAGCGGCCGCCCGCGGGCCGCCTCGCCGATAAACGGCTTTACCTGCCGCACGCTTTGCCAGAGCGCGCGCGAATCGTTTTCCTCAAGGAGCGCGACCGGACCAAACGTCTTGAGCAGCGCGGTGAGCGCCTCTTTGCGGTGCTTGACCGAGGGCGCGAAGCCTTCCAGCCGCAGCGCGGTGGCTGCTTCCGGCCCGGGCAGGCCGTCGAAATGGGATGCGACGTGGTCGGGCAGGTGTGCGGCGCCGGAAACGTCACAGGATGAGCCCATGGCGGCGGCCATGGCAGCGCAAGCGCGTGCGTCGTCGAGCCCTTCGACCAGCACGCTTGCTTCGGTCTCCGCCATGGGCAGCACCTTGAGCGTCACATCGGTCATGGCCGCGAGTGTGCCCCAGGATCCGGCCAGCAATTTACACAAGTCGTAGCCGGTGACGTTCTTCACCACGCGGCCGCCCGACTTGATGGTATCGGCGCGGCCGGTGACGGCAGTAACGCCGAGAAAATGATCGCGCGCGGCACCGGCCTTGATGCGGCGCGGGCCGGAGAGATTGGCGGCAATGACGCCGCCGAGCGTGCCCTGCCCGGCACTGCCGCCGAGCAGCGGGCCGTAATCCATCGGCTCGAAGGCAAGCTGCTGGTTGTTGGCAGCGAGCAGCGCCTCGATATCGGCGAGCGGCGTGCCGGCTTTGGCCGAGAGCACCAGTTCCTGCGGCTCGTAGAGCGTCACGCCGGAAAGCCCGGAAAGGTCGAGCGTAAAGTCGGTCTGGCTCGGCCGGCCGATCGAACGCTTTGAGCCTCGCCCGGCCACTTCCAACGCCTTGTCGTTGCCGAGCGCCCAGCGCACGGCCTCCTCGACCTCCTTGCCGTCGCGGGGTTTAAGGATGTCCGCCATGTCAATCGGCCGCGCGGGCATTGGGCGCCGATGCAAAGGCCGGCATGATTTCGCGCGCGAAACGGCGCAGTTGTTCTATGCCGCCGGCAATCGTGAGCAGAACGTAGTCGACGTTCGATTTGCGCAACGCCTCAAGCATGCCGGCGATCTCGTCCGACGTTCCGTAAAGCGCGTTTTCTTCGGTCGCGCCGGCTTTGTCGGCGTAGGCAAGCACGTGCGAGCCGGCCGCCCCCTCTGCCTTTCCGCCAGGCGTGCGCGCCACATCGATGGTGCGCTTGGTATAGGCGGCCTGGCGTTTGAGTGCGGCTTCCTTGTCGGCCTTGTCCTTCGCGATGTAGAGTTGGCGCGCAACCGTCACCTGCATCGGATGAAAACCGAGCCCCTGGGCGAGGCGCTCGGCCTTGTAGATTGCGATGCGCTCGGCAAGCGCTGGCGGCGAGGCATATTGGTCGAGGATCAGATTGAATCCGCGCGCCGCCGCGCGCTTGATCGAATGCGGATTGCCGGCGGCGACCCAAAACGGCGGATGCGGGCTTTGTGCCGGCGGCGGCTCGACCACGATGTCCGCGAAATTCCAAAAACGGCCGTGATGTGAAAATCGCGCCCGCGTGGTCCAGGCGCGCTCGATGATTTCGATCGCCTCCTCGAAACGCGCCTCGGCCTCCTCCGGCGCGATCTGGAAGCCGTTGAATTCGCTGTGCCGGTAGCCCTTGCCGATGCCGAAATCCAGCCGCCCGTCGGAAACGAGATCGAGCGTCGCCGCCTGCTCGGCCAGCAGCACCGGATTGTGCCAGGGCAGCACCATGACGGCGGTGCCGAGCCGCAGCGTCTTGGTGCGCATTGCCAGCGCCATCAACAGCATCAAGGTGGCGGAGACCTGATTCCAACCGGTGAAATGATGCTCGACCGAAAAGCTCGAATGAAAGCCGAGCGCTTCGGCCTCGACATTGAATTCGAGATAGTCACGAAAACCTTGGCCCGTTTCCGGGCCAAGCGAACCGCTGTCGGCTTTGGGCGAACAGAACAGACCGAAACGCATGAACTCAGAACCTCGGAATATCCGGGAACGGCAGCTTGCCGCCGGAAATATGCATGCGGCCGAGTTCGGCGCAGTTATGCAGCACCGGAAACACTTTGCCGGGATTGAGCAGGCCCTTGGCGTCGAAGGCACATTTCACGCGCTCTTGGGCCGCAAGATCGATCTCGGAAAACATGAACGGCATCAGGTCGCGCTTCTCCACGCCGACGCCGTGCTCACCGGTCAAAACGCCGCCGACCTCGACGCAAAGTTTCAGGATCTCGGCGCCGAACCGCTCGGCACGGTCGAGTTCGTCGGGAATATTGGAATCGTAAAGGATCATCGGATGCAGATTGCCGTCGCCGGCGTGAAATACATTAGCACAGCGCAGCCCGTATTTTTCCGCCAACTCCTTGGTGCGCGCCAATACGAACGGCAATTTGGCGCGCGGAATGGTGCCGTCCATGCAGTAGTAGTCGGGGGAAATACGTCCGATCGCCGGGAACGCCGCTTTGCGCCCCGCCCAGAACAAGAGCCGCTGCTCTTCGGACGTCGAGACCTGACACGACACCGCGCGGCATTTGCTGGCAATGATCTCGATGCGCTCGATCAGGTCGTCGGCCTCGGCGGGCGGGCCATCGACCTCGACAATCAGCAGGGCCTCGACATCAAGCGGATAGCCGGAATGAGAAAATTGCTCCACCGCATGGATCGCCGGTCTGTCCATCATCTCCATGCCGCCGGGAATGATACCGGCGCCGATAATCGCCGAGACGCAGGCACCGGCGTCTTCCGACGACGGAAATCCGACCAGTACGGCGCGCGCGGTCTCCGGCTTTTTCAGGATGCGCACGGTGACTTCGGTGACCACCCCGAGCAGGCCTTCCGAGCCGGTAATCAGCCCGAGCAGGTCGTAGCCCTCGGCGTCGAGATGCCTGCCGCCGAGGCGCAGCACTTCGCCGGTGATCAATACGATCTCGCAGCCGAGCACGTTGTTGGTCGTCATGCCGTATTTCAGGCAGTGCACGCCGCCGGAATTCTCCGCCACGTTGCCGCCGATGGTGCAGGCGATCTGCGAGGACGGATCGGGCGCGTAGTAGAAGCCGGCATCGGCGACCGCGTTGCTGACCGCCAGATTGGTCACACCCGGCTCCGCCACCACCACGCGGTTGTCGAAATCGATCTCACGGATGCGGTTGAACTTGGCCATGCCGAGCAGCACACCGTCGGCGAGCGGCAGCGCGCCGCCGGACAGCGAAGTGCCGGCCCCGCGCGGCACCACCTTGACGCCCTCGTCATGGCAATAGCGCAGAACCTGGGCGACCTGCTCGGTGGTCTCCGGCAGCACCACGACCATCGGCATCTGGTGGTAGGCGGTCAGCCCATCGGTCTCGAAGGGCTTCATCTCGGGCGTCGAGGCGATCACACCCTCGCCGGGCACGATGCTACGTAGCGCCTTGACGATCTGCTCGCGCCTGGCGAGCACCGCGCCATCCACCTCCGGCATCCGCACCGACATTGTGACTACTCCCGGCCGTCTAAGTCCGCCCGACGATATCAGCGATTTGACGCTTGACACATAGGGCTGGCAAAACCGCTTGGAACCGGGGCGTGCCGCGTGGCATTTCGCCCCAGCGGGCGGCGACGTCACGTCATCAATGGAGAGACCGATGAAAACAACACTGGCGATAGCGGCCCTGGCCATGGTCGCGTTGGCGCAATCCGCGCAAGCGCAGGACGTGGCCGCCGGCGAGCAGTCGTTCAAGAAATGCTTCCCCTGCCATTCGGTCGGCGAAGGGGCGAAGAACAAGGTCGGGCCTGAGCTCGACGGCCTCGACGGCCGCCATTCCGGCACGGCGCCCGGCTACCACTATTCCGACGCCAACGAGAAATCCGGCATCGTGTGGAATGAGGAGACATTCAAGGAATACATCAAGGATCCGCGCGCCAAGATCCCCGGCACCAAGATGATCTTCCCGGGCATCAAGAACGAAAAGGAGATTGCCAACCTATGGGCCTATCTCAAGCAATTCGGCCCGGACGGGAAAAAGAAATGACGCCAAATATACATTTGCGCGCGGCGACCCCATCCATCGGCCTACGGCAATTGGCCCTGGTCAGTACGGCGAACGCGCGCAAATGCCATAATTGAACAGTTTAAATAGGCTGCATGCGCACGATCTCTACGAAAAACCAATTGTTGTGCCCGATCGCGTCGGGCACCGAATATTTCGGGATCGCACGCGAACCGGGTCGGGAGAAGCCATCATGATCAAGGATATCGTTGTCAATCTTGGGCTGGGCGATCACGACCCGGCCGGCAATTTCGCCATCTCGGTGGCAGCCGCATTCGAAGCGCACTTGCTGGGCATGGCTTTCGTCTACGATCCGATCATCCCCGGCTCGGTGATGGGCGGCATCCCGCCGGAGTTCATCGAATCGCAACGTCGCGAATCGGAAAAAAAGGCGAGCGGCGCGATCGCCCGTTTCGAGCAGGCAGCCAAGCGCGTCGGCGTCTCGTACGAAACCAGCACCGTCAATGCCAGCATCGCCGGCGCCGCCGACCGGCTCGGCCGCCTGGCGCGGCGTTTTGACTTGGCCATCGTCGGCCAGCCCGAGCGCAAGAATTCGGCGCCGGCGGACGTGGTGGACGAAGGCGTGCTGTTCGAATCCGGCCGGCCGGTTATCTTCGTGCCCTACATCCAGAATGAAGATTTGAAGCTCGACCGCGTCATGGTGTGCTGGGACGGCAGCCGCGCCGCCACCCGCGCCATCGCCGACGCCATGCCGTTTCTGGAAAAGGCCAAGAAGGTCGAGGTTGTCATGATCGCCAGCAAATCCGGCAAGAACGATGAAATTCCCGGCGTCGATCTCGGTCAGCATCTCGCGCGCCACGGGCTGAAAGTGGATGTGAAGCGCATCACGTCGCCGGACATCGACGTCCCCTCCACCATTTTGTCATACGCGGCGGATTCCTCTGCCGACATGATCGTCATGGGCGGCTACGGCCATTCGCGCTTGCGCGAATTCATCCTCGGCGGCGTCACCCGCGGCATCCTCGAAACGATGACGGTGCCGGCGCTGATGTCGCATTGAAGCAGGCAACGCTGCGGCTCGGCCGCGTTTTCGCGGCGGCTAAGCACTGACCGGCAGCGCGCATTGCGCCACTAGGCCGCGCGCGCGCGCGTCGACCACGCCGAGCGCACGCAGTGCAAACAGAGTTGCACCCTGCACCGCCGCGCGGGCGGAGGCTGCATCGCTCGGCAGCGGCGCCAGCGGCCCGAGCAATCCCTCCATCACCGCCCCGATAACGGCCGGCGCGGCGACGCGGGCGTCCTGATCGGGTAGATGGCGGCCGGCGATCGCGGCCTTGATGCGCGCCTCCAGTTCGCCGGCGAGCGACTGGCGGAAATCGAGACGCATCGCATCGACCTCGGCGTCCACCGGCTCGCCGATCACCGCCCAGGCCAGCCGCCGCTCGTTGAGCGCGCGGGCGGCAAATGTTGCGATAGCCGCCGCCAGGGCCGACAGCGGCCCCGGCGCGGCGTCGGCTGCGGCCGCGATGGCAGTGAGCTCGCTGCCGGCGACGGCGGCCACCAGTTCGGCGATGAGGTCGGTTTTGGTCGGGAAATAGCGGTAGACGGTGCCGGCGGCGATACCGGCGCGCGCGGCAACTGTCGCGATCTGCACCGCCTCCATGCCGCCTTCGGCGGCAATGGCCGTCGCCGCGGCCAGGATCGCCTCCTCACGCTCGGCCAGGCGACGAACCACATTCTCGGTGCGGCGATAGGGCATAGCCAATGAGTGAACGATGATTCAGGGGTGGCAGGCAAGGTGCCAGCCGTGATCACCAAATTAGGCCGGCGATGACAGCGGGCGCTAGCGATGTGTCCCCGACTTGCCGCCACCGCCGGCGAGCGCCTTGGCGCGAATGCCGCTGAGCGTCGCCGCCGGCGCGATCGCGTCGGGATCGATCTTGAGGTGAACGATCGACGGCTTGCCGGACTTGCGCGCGGCGGCAAAAGCAGCCGGGAAATCGGCGGTCTTTTCCACCAGCGCGCCGAAGCCGCCGAAGGCTTTGGCGTAAGCGACGAAATCCGGATTGTGCAATTTGGTGGCGACGACGCGGCCGGGATAATCGCGTTCCTGATGCATGCGGATGGTGCCGTAGAGGCCATTGTCTGCAAGCACCACAATCACCGGTAATTTGTATTGCACGGCAGTGGCGAAATCCTGCCCGGTCATCAGGAAATCGCCGTCGCCGGCGATGCACACAACGGTGCGCTCGGGATGCAAGAGCTGCATCGCCAGTGCCGCCGGAAAACCGTAGCCCATGGATCCGGAAGTCGGACCGACATGGGTGGCGAATTTGCGGAATCGATAGAAGCGGTGGATCCAGCCGGCGAAATTGCCGGCGCCGTTGGTGATGATCGCCTCGGGCGGCAAATTCTCGCGCAGCCAGACCATGATCTCACCGAGGTTGACGCCGCCCGGTTGCGGCGTCGCTTTCTCCGTCCAGGCGAGATAATCGGCATGCGCCACGGCCGCCTCACCCTGCCAAGCGATCGCGTTCGGCGGCTGCAAGCCTTCCAGCGCCGCGCAGAATGCGGTCGGCGCCGCCTCAATGGCGAGCGTCGGGTGATAGACGCGGCCGAGTTCCTCCGCACCGGGATGCACGTGCACCAGGTTCATCTGCGGCTCGGGAATGTCGAGCAGCGTATAGCCCTGCGACGCCATTTCACTGAGACGGCTTCCGATCAGCAGCACCAGATCGGCGCCCTTCACCCGCGCCAGCAACTTCGGATTGGGCCCAATGCCCATATCGCCGGCGTAACAAGGATGCAGCGCGTCGAACAAATGGCCACGGCGAAAGGTGGTGGCAACGGGAAGCTCAAAGCGCTCGGCAAAGCGCATCAGCGCGGCGCAAGCGGCCTCCGACCAGCGGCTGCCGCCGACCAACGCGACCGGGCGCTTGGCGGCCCACAATAGTTTTTGCAGGCGGCTCATGTCGGTGAGGCCGGGCCAGCTTTCCACCGGCTCGAAGGCGGACGCGTCGGGCACCGCCACGCGCTCGGCAAGCATGTCCTCCGGCAGCGCGATCACCACAGGCCCCGGCCGCCCGTTGCAGGCGGTGTAGAAGGCGCGCGACACCAGTTCAGGAATGCGCGCAGGATCGTCGATCTCGGTCGCCCATTTGGCAATCGAGCCGAACACTGCGCGGTAGTCGAGCTCCTGGAACGCCTCGCGCTCGCGCATGTGCCGGCCGACCTGCCCGACGAACACGATCATCGGCGTTGAATCCTGGCGCGCGATGTGGATGCCGGCCGAGGCATTGGTCGCGCCCGGCCCACGCGTGACGAAACAGATGCCCGGGCGGCCGGTGACCTTGCCGACCGCCTCAGCCATCATGGCGGCGCCGCTCTCGTGCCGGCAGACCGTGAGCGCGATGTCGCTGTCGTGGAAAGCATCGAGCGCGGCCAGATAGCTTTCGCCGGGCACGCAAAAGGCGTGCCGCACCCCGTGGATCGCCAACTGGTCGACCAGGATCTCGCCGCCGGTCCGCGTGCCGTCATTGCCGCGCATCGACTTGCTCCGGGCTTAGCGGACGATCTTGGCCGGCGGAATTTTCGGTGCGAACGGCGCCGGCGACATCAGCCAATTGGCCTGCTCGATCACGTTGCCGGCTTTAGCGTTCTCGGCCAGGAAATGCTTCCAGTCCGGGTCTTTTGCCATCGCCGCCCGTTTGGCCTCACGGTCGCCCGCGTTTTCGTAAACCCAGCCGTGCACAAAGGTGTTGAGCTGACCGCTTTCGCTGACCAGGTAGTAATGCGGTTCGCCCATGTAGCGCAACTGCACCGGATAGGCGAGCTTGCTGTAAAGGTCGAGCTGTGCGGGCACGCGGCCCGGCAGAATGCGATAGGTCCGATGGTCGATGAGCACGGAGTGCCTCCCTGGGAACGGCCGCATTATTCGCGGCGGGGCGCACACTCTCCCGGCCCGGCGGCATGCGGTCAATAGACCAAACTCGCCGGGCTTACCCCTGCGCCGCCATGCTCAAGGGACTTTTGGCGACCCGCACATCGGCGCGCTGTTCGGCGGGTTTGTCGATATGGCCAAGATTGCTCGCGGAATTCACCAATGCGAGGTGCGAGAAGGCCTGCGGGAAATTGCCGATCAGGCGGCGCGCGCGCGGCTCGTATTGCTCGCTCAACAGCCCAAGGTCGTTACGCAACGCCAGCAACCGCTCGAACAGACGTTCGGCGTCGTCGCGCCGGCCGACCATGACGTAGGCGTCGACCAGCCAGAAGCTGCAAGCAAGGAACATGCCCTCGCCCGCCGGCAGGCCATCGTCGGATATTTCAGTGTCATAGCGCATGACCAGCCCGTCGATCATCAGGTTTCGTTCGATTGCTTCGATGGTGCCGAGAATGCGCGGGTCGTCGGGCGGCAAGAACCCGATCGCCGGCAGCAGCAGCAGGCTGGCATCGAGTTCCTTGGTGCCGTAGGCACGAACGAAACTGCACAATTCGCTGTCGAAACCGCGCTCGCAGACATCACTGTGAATGCGGTCGCGGATCTCCCGCCAATGATCGAGCGGCCCCGGCAATTTGTATTTCTCGGCGC
Organism: Pseudolabrys sp.; assembly: GCA_050725955.1. GTDB lineage: Bacteria > Pseudomonadota > Alphaproteobacteria > Rhizobiales > Xanthobacteraceae > Pseudolabrys. Next base: position 12,768 of record JBOHII010000220.1, read on the forward strand.
TCTTGATCGAACGGTCGAAGGCGACCCAGGCCATCGCCTTGGAATAGGTAAAGTGCTCGGGTCCGCCGCGCACCTCCCAGATGCCCTCATCGCGTTCGGGCCAGATCTTCTCCAGATGCTTGAGGAATTCGCGTTGCAGGTCCCAGCCCTCGTCTTCGGTACCGAGGCCGCCCTGCCGCGCCTGGTGCAGTGCGTCCATGACCTCGCCGAAAATATCGAGCTGCAACTGGTTATGCGCCGCGTTGCCGATGCGCACCGGCTGCGAATTTTCGTAACCCGGCAGCCAGGGCACCTCCCACTCAGTCAGCCGCCGCTCGCCGCGAATGCCGTACATGATCTGGATCTGATCGGGACTGCCGGCGGCCGCGCGCAGCAGCCAGTCGCGCCACATGCGCGCCTCGTCATAGTAACCGGCATTCATTAGCGACAGCAGCGTCAAGGTTGCATCGCGCAGCCAACAGAAGCGGTAATCCCAATTGCGCGCCCCGCCGAGGCATTCGGGCAGCGAGGTCGTCGGCGCCGCCACCATGCCGCCGGTCGGCGCATAGGTGAGCGCCTTCAGCGTTATCAGCGAGCGCACCACGGCGTCATTCCAGGGGCATTTGATGTTGTTCTTGGCGACCCACTCGGTCCACATTTTTTCCGTCGCCCGCAAGCGCTCTTGCGGGTCGACCCGCTCCGGCACCGGCCGATGCGACAGCTCATAGGCCGTCATGAATGACGCCGTTTCGCCGGCGCCGACCGTAAAATCGGCGACGGTCTTGAGGCCTTCGCCATGCGCGGGGACCGACGCGTGCAGCACCACCATGTCGGGACCGGCAATTGCCCGCAACGAGTTGGCGTCGATCCGTGTCACCCAAGGTACCGTCGCGCCATAGCCGAAGCGCAGAATGAGCTCGGCATGAAAATGCACGCGCCCCTGCTCTCCGACAACCATGCGCACGAGGCGCGAATGCGTTTCGCGCGGCGGCATGAAGTCGATCAGCGTTGCGATCCCCTCGGCGGTCTCGAAGCGCGTTTCCAGGATGAGCGTGTTGGGCCGGTAACGCCGCGTGACGCGCGCGTTGGCATCCCGCGGTGCGATTTTCGAGCGGCCGTTCTCGGGCTTTCCCAAAAGCGCCGCAAAGCAGGCATCCGAATCGAAGCGCGGCCAGCACAGCCAATCGATCGAGCCGTCGCGGCCGACCAGAGCCGCCGTGCCGAGGTCGCCGATTATCGCATAGTCCTCTATGCGGGATGCCATGGCCGGACCTTAGGAAGCGAATTCCACGACGACTTTGATAT
>JBOHII010000221.1:0-13418 GCA_050725955.1 Pseudolabrys sp.
AGCGTGCGCACCACGCCATTGACCTGCGGATGCCAGGCGTCGGTCGCGGCCAGGATTTTCAAGCGGCAGCCTGCTGCACGTCGGACGTCTCTTCGGCCGGGACAGGTTTGAGGTCGGGCCCGGCGCGGCTCCAGTCGAGGATCTCGAAGCGGCCGTCGCGATGCTCGACCACGGCGGTGCAGCTCTCCACCCAGTCGCCGCAATTGATGTAGCGCAGGCCGAAGTCGTCGTGCATGGCGGCGGTGTGAATGTGACCGCATATCACGCCGTCAACGTTGTGATGCTTGGCCTCGGTGGCGAGCGCCTTCTCGAAGGCGCCGATGAAATTCACCGCGTTCTTCACCTTCAGCTTCGCCCATTTCGACAACGACCAATAGGGCGCACCGAACACGCGGCGGAATGCGTTGAAGATGCGGTTGGCGGTGAGCGCGAAGTCGTAGGCTTTGTCACCGAGCAGCGCCAGCCAGCGCGCCTGCGTCACCACCAGATCGAACATGTCGCCGTGCACGACCAGGAAGCGACGGCCGTCGGCGCTCTCGTGGATCGTGTTCTCCGCCACTTCGATGTCGCCGAAATGGGTGCCGTAATAGCCGCGCAGGAATTCATCGTGATTGCCCGGCACGTAGATCACGCGCGATCCCTTGCGGCCCTTGCGCAGGAGTTTCTGCACGACGTCGTTGTGCGCCTGCGGCCAATACCACGACGAGCGCAGCGCCCAGCCGTCGACGATGTCTCCGACCAGATAGATGGTGTCGGCTTCGTGGTGGCGGAGGAAATTCAGCAGCTTGTCGGCCTGGCAGCCGCGCGTGCCGAGATGCACATCGGAAATGAACAGCGCGCGAAACCGTCGCGTGGCGTCCTGCGTCACGATGCGACGAACTTTCTGCCATTGGTCATGGCCACGCGAATAGCAAATTCGCATCTCGGTTTTATGACAATGAAATTAACCATTTAGCGACACTTTTGGGCTGCGCATGCGTGCTGCGCGAAAACCGGTTTCCGCTATTTGCAGGCGCGCGCTAAGCGGCCGCGCTTTGCGCTTCGCAGCGGCGGAAACGCACCAGTGTGTAGAGGCCGAAGGGCGGCACTTTGCGCCGTTCGATCAACTCGGCCCCGCCATGGCTGCGTGCCCAGGCGGCCAGCCGCTCGAACGGGAACTCGGGGCGCAGCCCGACCGCGCGCGCCTTTTGCGCCAGCAGCCGTTCGATCGCCGCAGCCAGCCCGCGTTCCGAGTAGAGATGATTGACCAGCACGATCTGCCCGCCCGGCTTGAGCACCCGTGTGCATTCGGACAGCACGCGCTCGGGGTCCTCGACCAGCGTGATGACGAACTGTCCGACCACGCAGTCGAAACTTGCGTCGGGAAATCCGAGATCGTGCGCGTCCATCACCTTGAGCTCTTTAACGTGCGGGTGGCGGCCGCGGCGCAGCCGTGAGCGCGCGCGCGCAATCATCGGCTCCGACAGATCGATGCCGGTGATCTCGGTGGTACCGTCGTAGTCGTCGAATGACAGGCCGGTGCCGACGCCGATCTCAAGGATGCGCCCGCCGACCTCGCGCGCCGCGCGGGCGGCAGCGCGTCGGCCGTTGATGAACACCGGTCCGCACAGCATGTCGTAGACCGGCGCCCAGCGGGCGTAGGCCTTCTCCATCACCTGGGTGTCGGGATCGTGAGGCATGGTTTCCCCGTTGCGAATCGAAAAGCCGTCATTTGCAACCGGTTAGCAATCGAGTGCGACAGCTGGGCGACAGGCGGGTTGACGCCTGCCCCGCCGTGAACCGACACTCGCCGCGAAACTACATATTGCGCCAAAGAGGAACCGCCCATGGATCTCGGAATTGCCGGCCGCAAGGCCATCGTTTGCGCGTCGAGCCGCGGGCTCGGCAAGGCCTGCGCCCGGGCATTGGCCGAAGCCGGCTGCGAAGTGGTGATGAACGGCCGCGGCGCCGCTACGCTCGAGGCGGCGGCTGCGGAAATCGCCAAGGCGACCGGCGCCAAGGTCAGCGCGGTAACGGCCGACGTCGCCACGCCGGAGGGCCAGGCGGCGCTGCTTGCCGCCTGCCCCACTCCCGATATCCTGATCAACAACAATGGCGGCCCGCCGTTCCGCGATTTTCGCGAACTCACGCGTCAGCAGATGATCGACGGCGTCATCGCCAACATGATCGTGGCGGTCGAACTGATCCAGAAAGTGATCGACCCGATGACGAGCCGCAAGTTTGGCCGCATCGTCAACATCACCTCAAGCTCGGTGAAAATGCCGCTCGCCGGCCTCGATCTCTCCTCTGGCGCGCGCGCCGGCTTGACCGCGTTTCTCGGCGGCATTGCACGCACGGTGGCGTCGAGCAACGTTACGATCAACAACATCCTGCCAGGCGCTTTCGACACAGACCGGCTGCGCGGCGGGCTCGGCAAGACCGCCGAACAGAAGGGCGTCAGCGTCGAGGAGGCCGCCAAGGCGCGCAAGGCCGCTATTCCGGCCAAGCGTTTCGGCGACCCAGCCGAGTTCGGCGACGCCTGCGCCTACCTGTGCTCGGCGCAGGCCGGCTACATCACCGGGCAGAACCTGCTCATCGATGGCGGCACCTTCAACGGGGCATTCTAAGGCGCCACGATCGTTATGCGATAAAAGGATCGCGCAACGGGACGTATTCAACCGATTGTGCGCCTAGAGGCCACGCGCCTGCGGCCAAACTAAAAAGGCCGGCGTCGCCGCCGGCCTTTCCGCATTCAGACCGCCGCGCTCACTTCGCCTTGAAGTAGCCCTGCTTTGCCGGCGCCGCTGGCTCGTCCCAGCGATAATGCATCGCCACCGAGATGATATCGACGTGCGAATCGACGGTGCCGTTGTACGTGATCAATCCATTGTACCAGGGATTGTCGGTCCCCGGCGCGATGCTGATCGACGTGTCCTTCACAAACAGATGCGAATAGGCGAAGTCGAACGTCATCTTCTTGTTGTATTTATAGCTTGCGCCCACCGACAACCATGTCCTGTCGTTGTCGGGCAGCCGCGGCGTGCGGACATCATCGGTGATCGGCGAGCGCTCGAAGCCGACACCGCCACGCACTGCTAGATTAGTGGTCCACTGATACTCGGCGCCGAGCGAAAAGAACCAGCCGTCTTGGTATTGGAACGGCAAAACCACAGCACCGCCGCCGAGACCGGCGAGAATGGTGGCCGGCTGCCCGTTCGGCTGGAATAGAGTCGAAGTACCGATCCGGCTCCAGTTTGACCACTCGCCGGTCGCCATCACCGTCCACTGCGGCGACAACTTCTGGCGCAGGCCGAGGCTGACAACATCGGGCAGATTGATCGTGGTGCTGACATCGCCTGGCGTGCTAAATGGCGGACTAAACAATGCGCCCGGCGGAAGCGTAAACGTACCGTTGATTTTCTGGTTGATGGCGGAACGATAGCCGAGCCCGATGGTCGTGGTCGGCGTCGGGGTCAAGGTGACGCCGGCGGTGAAGCCGTAACCCCATCCGTGGCCCTCGATGCTGGCGACATTTAGCAGCCCGGGAAAGTTAACGTTTGCATCGATCGGGAGACCGGTCGCCAGATCGGCTTTGGCGTATTGAATCTGCACGCCGACGCCGACGCTGATCATATCGTTGATTTTATAAGCGACGCTGGGTGTGAAATTGTAGGTCTTCAGACTGGTGTCGCCGGAATAATTGCGGCCAGCCCAACCGTCGGGAAAGCTTACCGAGAGGCCGAACGGCGCATTAATCGACAGTCCCAGCCAGGTTTGCGGATTGACCTGCCAGGAATAATAACTGGAGGGCACCAGCGCGTCGTTGCCGGTATCGCCGGTGCCGCCCAAGCCAACCGCGGACAGCGTGCTTCCCGCGCCAACCGTATTGGCCGAATAAGGGATGATGCCGGTCAGCACCGACTCGCTTTGCAGACCCGGGACCTGGGTCATGGTCGCCGGATTCCAGAACATCGACGACAGCGATCCGCCGGCGGCCACGCCCGCATAGGACGATCCTTGGCCGACTGAGCTCTGCTCGCGCACCGCAAACCCGCCGGCATTGGCATCGGCCGTTGCGGCCAGCAGGGCGCACGCGCCACTACATGCCAACAAAAGCGCCTTCACGCGACGATACGACATCCCTTAGCCCCCCTCATGCCGCGCCATGACCAGACCATGACCAGACCATGACCAGACCAAGCGCATTTGGCACCATGGTGCAGCCGGAGTCGGCCGCCGACAATGGCCGCCGATGAAATAGAGGCTGACAACGGGCAAATTGCACAAAAAATAGCGGGATGTGGCCGTGATGCCACAGCCTGGTCGGCTCCCGGGCCTGCCCGCCAAGGGCCTCAAAACGAAGGAAAATTCAGACAATCGGCCGGCTGGCCGCTGCCTCGACGGCAGCGCGCCGGCAACTACGCACCCACGGCGGGCAGCGCCGGTTATTGCGGGCTGCGACGCCTTCTCGGTGACGCCACCGACAGGTTGCGCGGCTCAGCCGGTAAACGCCACGCCCAGGCGGGTGGCGGTACGCCAGATCACATGGCACGGCGATTTGACGTGATCGGCGTCAACCACCAGTACGAATTCGTCCGGGATTCCGATCTGGCTCGCCACTTCCAGGCAAGCCCCGGCGCCGGAAAGATTGCGCACCCGGCAGTCGAGACCGCAGTCAAGGCTGAATATGATACTGCCTGCTTTCAGCGTCCGATGGCGCTGGATCTTACGTCTCTCGTCCATGACATCCTCCGTCTCGATTGGCCGGCGTCGTGCCCGCGCACGGTTTTGCCGACATGAGATCAGACGGTTTGACCAGTGCGCCCATTTTACCGTCGACGGTTTAGCGTTCCGTGAAATTGAATGTCGAAACACACGGGTCCCCGTTAGCATTGGCTAACCATGTGGCCGCGGATGGATTGAGCTTTTTCCGCGCAAACCCGCACATTTTATCTTCAATTTACGGAGAATGCCTGCGGCTCGGCCTACAATGCCGAAGCAAAGCGCGACGCGGGCTACGACATGCTGAATTGGCTTACCAACAATTGCGAATTGTTCGGCTTCAGCGGCCAGAACTGGATGCTGTTGGTTGCCGGTGGTCTGCTGCTGTACATCGCCGCGCTGGCCATCGGGCAGCGGCGGCATGTCGATCTGAACTAGCCGTCGATTTTTGCTGCGCCATCAGCGCGCGGATTTCCAATCCGTGAAGCCCTGCTCGCGCGCCGCTTGCGCCCGCGCTTGAGGTTTTATTGACAGGCCTAATGGCGGATCGGTTTCGAACCGGGCTCCACATTGTCTTGAGCGAGTTGCGGCTTGGCCGGCATTGCCAGCCAATCGGATTTGGTGACCTCATTCTGCAGCATCTGTAAGACGCGCTGCAGCCCGGCACGCGCCAGCACGCCGACCGCCCTGCCGCCGGCAGCGCCATGCAGCTCCACGCGGAAATTGTCGCCCTGATTGGCGATCGTCAATTTGTCCACGAGTTCCGCCGCGCTCGCGCTTGCTTGCAGCGCACCAGCCGGGGTCTTGGTCATCCGCTCCGCAGTCTTCATCATGGCGGCGTCGTGCTCAAAGGCGGCAACCTCGCGACGGACTTCGGCCGGAGCACGCTGAGCCATGGCCGAGGTGTTGGCGAGAAGCTGCGCCACCCGGTCGAGCAAGGCCAGCACGATCCGCCTGGTCAGCCAGCAGGACCATGCGTCGGGACGGCCGGCATTCACGGCGGCGAGAATGCGGTCCTCGCGCACGCCGTAGACGAATGTCACCGTTGTCAACACCTGCACGGTCGCTCGCTCCCTTGGCGGCAGCCTGTTGAGGAGCATAGCAATATTTCAGACCGCGGTCAGAGCCCGTGATCGGGGATGACGCGCCAGGTCACCAGGCGGTGCCAGATGAACAGAATGACCAGCGATCCGACCGCGGCGCCGATAAATCCGGCGAAATGATGCGGACGATACCAGCCGGCCGCGTCGCCGATATAGGTCGCCAGCACCGCCCCGGCGACACCGAGCACGGTAGTGAGCACAAAACCCTTCGGCGTATTCGGACCCGGCATGATCAGGCGCGCAACGGTGCCCGCCACAAAACCGATGAGCAAAATCCAAAGGAAGCCACCCATTGTCATCGTCCTTCTTGCAATGAGTTGCGACGTCGAGGCGCTAGGCTCCCTCAAAGCGGCTTTCGCGTCAACGCCACGGCCACCCCAATCCCCAGCGGGACACCGGCGGGGCGCCCGCGGGCCGACTTAAGTGAAAAATTTTGGCTCTGGCGGCCACGCCGAAAACGCCGCATATTGGCGGCATGCCTGCCGTCAAGAACATACCGTGGAGACTGACCCTCGCGGCGGCGATCAGCGTGCTTTTGCTGGCGCCGGCAGCCGCCCAGATGCCGATACCGGGCATCAACCTAGCGCCGGAAGCAAAACGCCCCCTGACAAACGAAGAACAGGAAAAGGTGAAAGCCCGCGAGGATGCTTACAAGGAATCCCTGAAGAAAATTCCCGACAAGCAAAATACCAAAGTCGATCCGTGGTCGAATATGCGCGCAACCCCGCCGGCATCGTCCGAGGCCAAACACCGGCAATAACAAAACCCTGCAATGCCGGCCGCTCGGACAGGGTTGCCCCCTGCCCCTCCGCCATCGCATGATCGGCGGCGACCTGCCACAGCACATGACCGCGAAAGTTGGAAACCGGTTTTCGAATACGATCTCACACACCGATCAAGCTCCAATCCAAAAACAAACGTCCCAGGGAGAACCTTTATGAAGCTCGTCCGCTATGGCGCGCCCGGCCGCGAGAGGCCCGGCATCATCGACGCCGACGGCAAGATCCGCGACCTGTCGCGTGTGGTGCACGACATCGACGGCGCCATGCTCGCTTCCGGCGGCCTCGCCAAGATCAGAAAATCGAACACCAAGCGGCTGAAAGCCGTCGCCGGCAAGCCGCGGCTCGGCGCCTGCATCGGCAGCGTGCGCAACTTCATCGCCATCGGGCTGAACTACGCCGACCATGCGGCCGAATCCGGCGTCGCGGTGCCGAGAGAGCCGGTGGTGTTCAACAAGATGCCATCCTGCATCTGCGGACCGAACGACAACACCATGATCCCGAAGGGCTCGACCAAGCTCGATTACGAATGCGAGCTCGGCGTGGTGATCGGCAAGCGCGCGCGCTATCTCGCCAAAGAAAAAGCCATGGATGCGGTCGCCGGCTATTGCATCGCCAACGACGTGTCCGAGCGTGCGTTCCAGATGGAGCACGGGCAGACCATCTGCAAGGGCAAGGGCGCGGAGACCTTCGGGCCGCTCGGGCCCTGGTTCGTTACCAGGGACGAGATCAAGAATCCGCAGAACCTCGCGATGTGGACCAATGTTAACGGCGAGAAGCGCCAGCGCGGCAACACGCGCACCATGGTGTTCGATGTCGCGCATCTGGTCTGGTACTGCTCGCAGCTGTTCGTGCTCGAGCCGGGCGACGTGATCGCCACCGGTACGCCGCCGGGCGTCGCCTTCGGCATGAAGCCGGCGCCGGTTTACCTGAAAGCCGGCGACGTGGTGGAGTTGGGCGTCGACGGCTTGGGCACGCAGCGGCAGAAGATCGTGCCATTCAAGGCGTGAAACTTAGGCCCGGCCGCGAGACGTGGTCACGGAAATCGACATGGCGCAACGCAAGTTTCTAACGTCCATGCCGCGAGGAATCATCGACGTTCCGGTCACGCCGTTCACGCCCGAAAACAAACTCGACCTCGATACTTTCGCACGGGTCATAGAGTTCCTGCTGCGTCACAACGCATCGTCGCTCTGCATCAATCTGCATCTTGCCGAGTCGCTCAATCTGACGCTCGAAGAGCGCAAACAGCTTGCCAAAGCCGCGGTCGAGGTAACCGCCGGCCGCGTCTCGGTGATCGTCCATGTCAGCACGCCGGGCACCGACCAGGCGGCGGAGCTTGCCCGCCACGCCGAACAAGTCGGCGCCGACTGCGTGATTGCCATCGCGCCCTATTATTGGAAGCCGTCGCAGGAACAGCTCTACGATCACTTCGCCGCGATCATCGACGCGACCGAACTGCCGTTCATCGCCTACAGTTCGCCCACCATCATGGACGGCGTCGGCATCGCGCCGTCGACGCTCGTTGCGTTAATGCAGCGGTATCCCAAATTCATCGGGCTGAAAGAAGCCAGCCACAATTGGGAGAAATATCTCGAGCTCGGACGCGCCGCCAAAACGGTGCGTCCCGATTTCGGCCTGTTCGTTGGCACCGAATGGATGGTGCCGTGCCTGACGCTCGGTGGCACCGCCTGCATGTCGGTGTTCGGCGGCATCGCGCCGCGGTTTATCAAGGCGCTCTATGACGCGACGACGAGCGGCGATCTCAAAAAGGCGCTCGACCTGCAATACAAATTTTCCGAACTCTACCAGATCGCCAAGGTCGAATATCCCGCGCCGACCAAGGCGATGTGGGAAATCATGGGGCGTCCGGTGGGCGCGCCGCGGCTGCCCAACCGTCCGCTCACGGCGGAGCGAAAAAAGGAAATCAAAGCCACGCTCGAAAGGCTGGGGCTCTACGACAGTGAACCGCACGGATGGTAGCCGTCCGGTTATCAAGGCCTGTGCGGGTCGCGCTCGGCGCAAGACGAAAGTCCGCAGATAGAAAAAGCCCCGGAGTTATGCCCCCGGGCTTCGTCATTTCGTGGCTCTGGATTCCGGGTTCGTCCGCCTTCGCGCTACGCGCTTCGGCGGACGCCCCGGAATGACAGTAAGCCCTACTCCGCCGCCTGCGCCTGCGTGCGGCCCAGCACGCTGCGCGCCAGATCGCGGAATTCGGCATGTGAGAGCATCTTCTTGTTCTTCAGCGAATGCGCTTTGGTCGCTTGCAGCACCTTCATGGCGTCCTCTTCCGACACCTGCATGCCGACGTCGCGCAGCCATTGATTGACCGAGTCGATGCCGCTTCCCTTGCCCATCACGATCTCGGCCGGAGGCTGGCCGACCGCCGACCAGCGGATCGGGAAGAGTTCAGTGGCGTTCTTCTCGCCGCAGTTCTTGAACCACGACGCGATGATGCCGGACTCGATCTGGTAGAGCCCCGAGCCGACGATCGCCTTGTTGGTCGGCACCGCGACGCCGGTGAGCCGCTGCACCAGATTGGCGAGCGGGGTGAGCTTGGTGGTGTCGATGCCGCAGTCGATGCCGTACATGGTCTTGAGCGCCATCACCACGTCTTCCATCGGCGCGTTGCCGGAGCGTTCGCCGATGCCGAGCACGGTGGTGTGCATCACCTCGACGCCGAGCGACAGCGCCATGATGGTGTTGGCGACGCCCATGCCGAAGTCCTGGTGGAAGTGTGCTTCCAGGCGCTTGGAGATGCGGCTCTGCACCTGCTTGACGAAATACTGCATGGCATGCGGCGAGACGACGCCGAAGGTGTCGACCAGCGCCAGCGCGTCCATGTGGCCTTCTTTGCCGACCTTCTCGATCAGGTCGAGCGCCCACTTGATTTCGGCGCGCGAGAAGTCGATCGGGAAGAACACCACTTCGAGGCCGTTGTCGTGCGCGTACTTCGTCGCCTCGACCGAGGTCTCGATCGCCTGTTCCAGCGGCCAGCGATAGGCGAGTTCGAGCATGTGCTTGCTCGACGGGATCTCCATGACGATGCCGTTGACGCCGGTATCGACGGCGCGCTTGACGTCTTCCTTCATGCAGCGGGCGAAGGAGAATATCTGTGGGCCGAGGTCGCGCTTGACGATTTCCTTGATGGCGTCGTTGTCGGACGGCGACACGATCGGCATGCCGGCTTCGATGCGGTGCACGCCGGCTTCGGCCAGCCCCTCGGCGATGCGGATTTTTTCATCCTTGGAAAGGATGATACCGGTTTGCTGCTCGCCGTCGCGCAGCGTGACGTCGTGGATCTTGATGTTCTTGGCGAACTTGAAGTCCTTGGTGACTTCGGGCGCGTAATTCCATTCGCTGACGAACCAGTCGTTTGTTTTCCAGGGCGTGGGATTTGCCATCCGTTACTCCTCTCGCATGGGCTTGGTCGGTTGTTTTCAGTCAGGCCGGGCTGGCCGATGGCAGACCGCATTGTCCCGCGGAATGCATTGATTTAGTCCCGGCCGAAATTGCGTGTTTGCCAACGCCCTTATAGTGGGTCGGCGCGCCTCAGACTATGGGGTTGATGAGTTCGCCGATCCCGGAAACGGCGATGCGGACGACGTCGCCGGCCTGCAGATAGCGCGGCGGATCGAAGCCGATGCCGACGCCGGCCGGCGTGCCGGTCGCCAACAGGTCGCCCGGTTCCAGCGGGACATAGGCGGTAACGGTTTCGATGAATGTCGGCACGTCGAAAATCATGTCTTTGAGCTTGGCGAACTGGCGGCGCTCGTCGTTCACGAAGGTGGCAAGCTCCTGCTCGCCCGGCACGCCGAATTCGTCGCGCGTGACCAGGCAGGGACCGACCGGACAGAACCCGTCCAGGCTCTTGCCGAGAAACCACTGCTTGTGTTTCTGCTGCACGGCGCGGGCGGTGACGTCGTTGACGATGGTGTAGCCGAACACGACGTCGAGCGCGTCGGCGCGCGCGACGTTCTTGCAACGCCTGCCGATCACCACGCCAAACTCGCCTTCGTAGTCCACCGTGTGGGTCGGGTCCAAGGATGCCGCGATTTTCTGTCCCGGATCGGCGAGCGAAGATGCAGACTTGGTGAAGATGACCGGATCGGCCGGCGCTTCTTGCTTGTCGCCGGACTGATCGACACCGCTTTGGGCGAATTCACGGGCGTGATCGTAATAATTCTTGCCGACGCAGATCACGTTCTTCGACAGCGGCCCGACCGGGGCGGCAAGCTTGGCGCGGGCGAGCGAAACCGGCTCGCCGTAGTCCAGCGCCGAGCTGCCCTCCCCGATGAGCTTGATGACATGGCGCAGGTCGCGCAGCGTCCCGCCCCCGGCCAGAAACGGGCGGAAACTGTCGCCGTCGACGGCGCCGAAGACCTTGCCCTTGGGGCTGTTGATGGCTGCAATGCGCATGGTTTTGAAGATGCCTTTCCCTGCGGGCGGGTGAAGTTGTGATTGGCGGACAAGCCGCTAGCAAAGACGGCGGCCCTCTTCAACGGGGGTCGGCGCTCTCACGCGCAAAAGCAAAACCCGGGCGCAAGGCCCGGGTTTCGTTGCCTTCGCAGGCGGCTTCGATCAGAAGCGGTAGTTCACACCGAGTCTGCCGATGCTGCCCTTGGCCGGGAAGGTGGCGGATGCGGTGGCTATGGTACCGCTCACGGTGCTGAGATCCACGGTGTTGTCGCCGAGGTCGTAATAGAGATATTCGGCCTTCGCGGTCCAATTTGCCAGGAACGCCCATTCGATGCCGGCGCCCGCAGTCCAGCCGAATTTCGTCTTGGATGTGCTGCCGGCATATTCCTGCGCGATGGACGGGAATGCGATGTCAGCCGTGTCCTTGACCTGCCCGACGGCAAGGCCGCCGGTGACATAGAGCAGCAGCGGTTCCCACGGAATATAACCGGCGCGAAGTCGCGCGGTGCCGAACCAATCCATCTTGTGTTCGACCGTCGTGGTCGATGCCGCAAAGGTAGGAACGCCCGAGATATCGACGCTCGCGTCCTTCTTGATGGATGAATATTGAATGTCGGCTTCCACACCAAGCAGCCAGGAAGTCCAGAACTGATAATTGTAGCCGAACTGACCGCCGGCCATGAAACCGTTCGAGTTGAGGCTGATCGAACTCGGCACGGCGCCGGCTTGGAAAGCAGGATCAAAAGTCGCGCTTGTTGACGCGAGCGTGGCATCGCTGGTGCCGAATGCGTAGCCGGCGTTGAGGCCGCCGTAGAAGCCGCTCCACGACGCGGATAGCGGCTCGACATAGGCGGGCGCCTTATAGCTGGGCGCCCGAAGATCCGCGGCATGGACCGCGAGCGGTAACGCAAGCATTGCGCCGGCCGCGATTCCGGTGCGGATCAGTTTGGAATTCATGACTCTGCCCCTTCAGCAAAATTGTGGGAGCCAGTACGGCTCGCTGCACGCATGTCAGCACGCGACATCGGCGACTGCCGAGATCCGCTTGCCCGTTAACCATGTTAGGCGATCATGGCTAACGACCAGTTAACGCTGAGGTTTTCGCCAATGCGGGCGATGCCGCGGCTGAATGAATCGAAAAAGCCCCAGGCTCCCGCCCGGGGCTCTACGAAACGGCGGATAGAAACCGAAGGTCAAAATCGGTAGTTGACGCCGGCGCGCACGACATTGGCCTTGAAGCTGACATTGTCGGGCGGCGTCCCGCAGGCTAGGCCGCAGTCGAAGCGGCCGAGGTCGACGTAGAGATATTCGGCCTTGACCGACCAGTTGCTCCAGAACGCGTATTCAAATCCCACGCCCGCGGTCCGGCCGAGCTTGCTCTTGCTGGCTGAATCGAGGCCCGAATTGATGGCCTTGACGTTGCCCAAGGCGGCGCCGCCGGTGATATAGGGCAACCAATTGTCCCAGCCGGCATAGCCGAGGCGCGCGCGCGCGGTCGCCAGCCAGGTATTCTTGATTTCGCACGTGAACCCGTCCGAGCAATCGGCCGAGCCCTTGATGTTCGAAATGTCGAAGTCGCCCTCGGCGCCCCACAGCCACGTGCCCGTCTGCAGATTGTAGCCGACGGTTCCGCCGTAGACGGCGCCCTTCGGGCTGAGGCTGAGCGCCGGATCGTCCCAGTTCGATTTGCCAAAACCGTAGCCTGCGTTGAGGCCGATATAAAATCCGTTCCAGTTTGCGGCCGGCTCCAAATAGGCCGGCGCCTTGGTCGGAAAATAGGTCGGCCCCTTCACCGGAAAGTCAGCGGCCCCCGCCACCGTCGACGCGACCGACAACACCGCGACCGCGATGCCGGCCAAAACTATTTTACTGTTCATCTTACTGACCCTTTGACTACCTACGAGACGATTGCACCAACGCTCCGCATGGACGCGCGACGGCGCGAACCACGCGAATGCGTCCGGCGACCACAAGCCGCACGAATCGTTAAGGGCCGGTTAACCATATGAGCCCGCTATCTACGGGCTTTATGCGGGCCGTCAGGCGCGGCGCGCGCGCAACACCGCCTCGATCGAAATGCGCGACCACGGCGCCGAGCGCGCGCGGAACGCCATATAAGAGGCGTGCACCTTGCCGGCGATCGCGTTGCGCGCGGCAAGTTCACCGAGCACGTCGTTTGCTTGGCTGCGCGCCGCGTCGACCAGATCGCCGGGGAACGCAACGAGCTTCACGTCATGCTCTTGCGTGAGCGAGACCAGCGCCTGCCCGTTGAGCCGCTCCATTTCGGCGAGCGCATAGTTCGCCTCCGCCGCGCAGGCGTGCGCGACGATGGCCTTGAGCTCGTCCGGCAGCGCGTTCCATACCTTCAGCGCGACAATGCATTCGCCGGTGCCGTTCGGTTTGTTGAAACCGGGAT
>JBOHII010000222.1:0-2545 GCA_050725955.1 Pseudolabrys sp.
GGCCGGGCGCGGGCATCGTCGAATTCCACCACAAGGCCTTCAAGCAGGACGGCACGCTGGTGGCCGAATGCCACCGCAGCGCTTTCACCAACATGCGGCCGAAATAGGCACCGAGTTGTGTCTCAGCCGTTAGAAATTCTTGGTGAAATTTCAAACATCGAGACTTTCGCAACCGGCGCTGGAATCCGAGAAGTCGCGCGCTTACGACGCATCTATGGACGCGGTCGTTGGCGAAAGCGCAAAGGCGCGGCCCAAATACGATTGCCGGATGGCTCAATTCATGGAGCTGAGCTACACTGGTATGAGGCAAGCGGAATCGGGCGGCGGGAATTCAAGATCAAGCACCTTCTTTGAACATGCGGAAACACATGACGAAAACTGCGGCAAAACATCTGGTCGTTTGCGTCAATAACGACGGCTATCCGGCGTCGCTGGAGAAGCGCAAGATTTATGTTGCACTCCGGGACGCGGCAGCGGACGAGCATGGGCTTGTGCGTATTATCGATGAATCGGGCGAGGATTATCTTTATCCGAGGAGCCTCTTTCGGGTGATCGCCTTACCCCAGGCCGTCAAGAAGGCCGTCTTGAGCGCTGCGTGAGGGCAAACACGATGCGCTCCCTGCTCTTCGTCCCCGCCGACGGCGGTGCAAAACTCGACAAGGCGATGGCGAGCGGGGCCGACGCCGTGATCCTCGACCTCGAGGATTCGATTGCGCCCGAGCGCAAGCAACAGGCGCGCGCCGCCGCCTTGCAATTCCTCAAAAGCGCCGTCGCAAAAAAGGATCGCCCGCGGCTCTTGGTGCGGATCAACGGCCTCGACACCGGAATGACCGACGCCGATCTCGACGCGATCGTTGCCGGCGCGCCCGACGCCGTCCTGTTCCCCAAGGCGGAAGGCGGCGCGACGGTCACGCATCTCGATGCCAAACTGACCGCGCGCGAAGCGATCGCCGGCCTGCCTGAAGGCTCGATTAAAATTCTGGCCCAGACCGTGGAATCGGCCATGGGCCTGTTCACCGCCGGCAGTTACCGCGATTGCAGCGCGCGGCTGATCGGCATGACCTGGGGCCCCGAGGATTTGTCGGCCGAGCTCGGCGCCGAGGCAAACCGCGAAGCCGACGGGACGCTCACCGAGCCCTATCGCATCGCGCGCGCCATGTGCCTGTTCGGCGCGGCCGCCGCCAAGGTACCGGCGATAGAGACGATCCACGTCGATTTCCGCAATGCCGAGGTTGTCCGCCGCGATACGGAGCTGGCGCGCCGCGACGGCTTTTCCGGGCGCCTCGCCATTCACCCGGCGCAGGTGGCGCCGATCAACGAAGTGTTTACGCCCAGCCTTGAGCAGATTGCCAAGGCCAAGGCTGTGGTCGCCGCCTTTGCGGCGCAGCCCGGGGCCGGAACCGTCGGCATCGACGGCAAGATGTACGACCGGCCGCATCTGATACGGGCGCAAGCGCTGCTCGCTTCGGTGAAATCCTAATCCCGCGGCTTCTCACCCGTTCGTCCCCGCGAAGCGGGGACCCAGAACCCAATACTTAAGACCATCAGGAGCTGGATTCCCGCTTACGCGGGAAGAACGGAGTGCGTCGCTAGTCCCGTTTGCGCTTTGCAAACGTCGAGAGCATACGCTTGGGTTCGTCCGTCTCGTAAGCACGGGCGAAAGCCTCGATGCCGGCCGCGATGGCGGCGTCAGTCGGCAGTTTTTCCCACTGCTGCATCAGCGCTTTCTGGTTGCGCACGGCCTGCGCGCCGGCGACAAACAGCGCGGAAACGATCTTTTCCACCTCGGCATCAAGCGCCACGGGCTCAACCACGCGCTCGATGAGCCCCCAGCGCAGCGCCGTGTCGGCGTCGATGATCTCGCCCAGCATCAAGAGTTCGCGGGCGCGGCCGTAACCGACGAGCGTCGGGATGAGCGCGGCCTCGACCACCGACGGAATGCCGACTTTCGTTTCCGGCATGCCGAATTTGGCACGGCGCGTGGCCACGCGCAGATCGCAGGACACCGCCACTTCCAGCCCCGCGCCCAGCGCGTAGCCGTCGATGCGGGCGATGACCGGCACCGGCAGGCGGCGCAAGGCGTCGCAGGTCCGGTGCACCAGCGTGATGAAATCCCGCGCGGCCGCCTGGTCGAGCCCGGCCATTTCCACAATGCTGGCGCCGCCGATGAAGGCCTTATCGCCGGCGCCCGAGAGCACCAAGGCGCGCAAATCGCCGCGCGCCGCCAGCCCTTCGACCACGGCGATGAATTCAAGCATCAACGCGCTGTTGAGCGTGTTGAGCTTGGCGCGATTGTCGACAGTGACATGAGCGACGCAGCCGCCGGCGCGCGTTTCAAGCCGGACGTCGACCAGGGCGCCGCTCATGGCTTGCCGTAAACCGCCTTGGGATCGAATGTCTTGCCGGCGTCGCGAAACTCGAGTTTCACGCCGCCTGTCTGCCCGAGCGGAACCGCGCGATAGAAGCACGAGCGCCGGCCGGTATGGCAGGCGCCCTCACCCACTTGCTCGACCTTGAGCCAGACCGCGTCCTGATCGCAGTCGAC
>JBOHII010000223.1:0-5736 GCA_050725955.1 Pseudolabrys sp.
CGACATTAAGAAGAATCTTGCTGCTGGCAACTCTAGGGGGAACGAACCATGCCGAAATTCCTGATCGAACCGCATTTTCGACTGCAGGAATGGGTGGCCGAGGAGAAGGACTATTTCCGTAAGGAAGGCCTCGACTACGAATTTCGCGAACTGATGCGTGCGACCGACGGCAAGATTCACGACAAGGGCAGCAACGGCGCCTATCAATCGTTCGAGGAGGGTCGCAAGGCCAACGTGAGCTGCGCCTGCCATTGGACGGTCAACGTCGCGGCCTCCAACGGCCATGGCAAGATGTACACCGACGTTTATTCGGTGGCGCCCGCCGGCGTCTTTGTGCCGGCCGAATCGAAAGTGAAAGACCCTGCCGATCTCGCCGGCGTGCCAATCTCGGTCGGCTTCCAATCCGGCAGTCATTACTCGGCCATGCAGGCGCTGGAGCCGTATCTCAAGCCCGCGCAGATGAACCTGAATTACGCGGACGGCATGCTCTTCAAGCGCATGGAGTTGTTGTTCGAGGGCAAGGCGCCGGCGGTCAGCCTGTTCGGCGGGCCCTACTACTTCGCCGAGCAACTTGGCTTCCGCAAGGTGATCGACACCACCTTCATGATCGGCACCATGATTCACGGCGACCCCGACCCGGACGACTTGCGCAAATTCTTCCGCGCTTTGCGCAAGGCGCAGCGCGACATTGACCTGCGGCCCGAGCGCTACACGCATTATTACAAGAACGAATTTCCCGACCGCTTTCATGCGATGATGGATACGCGGCGTTGGGGACCGGGCGAGCGGCTGGTGTTCGAGCCCTATACCAAAGAGGTCTACGAGGAATCCTTCGAGTGGATCGCGGCCCACGGCATCTTCCCGGACGGTAAGATGGGCAGCGGGAAATACGAGCAGGCCACCCTGTCTTTGGGCTGAAAAATCCCACATTGGGCCACTACAACTGATTGGAGCCCCTACTATCCAATTCGCCGCGCCGCGAATGTGGTTTCGCAGCGCTTTTCTTTGCGTGAAAACTGGGGCATTCTAGCCGCCAATAAAAACAGAAATATCCAGGGGAGGACGACAATGAAACGTATTCTGCTCGCGGGCGCCGCTTTGCTGACGGCGAGCCTGATGCCGGTCACCGGCCAGGCACAAGGCACCATCAAGATCGGCGTTATTCTGCCCTATTCGGGCCAGTTCGCCGACGGCGCCAAGCAAGTCGACGAAGGCATCAAGCTTTACATGCAGCAGCACGGCGACACCGTCGCCGGCAAGAAGATCGAGATCATCCGCAAGGATGTCGGCGGCATCGCACCACCGGTCGCCAAACGGCTCGCCGAAGAACTCGTCGTGCGCGACAAGGTCGACATCCTGGCCGGCTGGCTGCTGACACCGAACGCGATCGCCGGCTGCGGCGTGTCGGCGCAAGCCAAGAAAGTCTCGGTGATCATGAACGCGGCAACCTCGATTATCGTCGACAAGTCGCCCTACTGCACGCGCGCGGCGTTCACGCTGCCAATGGTCGGCTCGACGCTCGGCAATTGGGCGGCCAAGAACGGAATCAAGAAGGCCTACACCATGACCTCGGACTACGCGCCGGGTCATGACGCCGAGCAGGCCTTCATCAAGGGCTTTGAGGCCGGCGGCGGAACGATCGTCGGCTCGGTGCGCATGGCGGTGGCCAATCCGGACTTCTCGGCTTACGTCCAGCGCGCCAAGGACCTCAATCCGGAAGCGATCTTCGTGTTCATTCCGGGCGGCGCCCAGCCCGCAGCTTTCGGCAAGGCGCTGGCCGAACGCGGCATCGACACTAAGAAAGTCAAGGTGATGGGCACGCAGGAACTGACCGACGATTCGGCGCTCAAGAATATGGGCGATACCGCGCTCGGCATCATCACCGGGTCGCCGTATGACCATAACCTCAAGTCCAAGCGTAACCAGGAATTCGTCGCCGCCTACCGAAAGGCGTTCAAGGACAATCCAAACTTCTTCTCGGCCGGCGGCTATGACGGCATGACGCTCATTTATGATGGCCTGAAAAAGACCAAGGGCAATGCCGACGCCGACAAGCTGATCGCGGCCATGAAGGGCACCCATTGGAATAGCCCGCGCGGCCCGATGATGATCGATCCGGCCACCCGCGACGCGGTCGAGAACATCTATATCCAGCGGGTCGAAAAGGTCGGCGGCAAGCTCGTGAATGTCGAGATCGACAAAGTGCCGGATGTGCACGACCCGGTGCACGAAGCGATGATGAAGAAGATGAAGAAGAAGTAATCGCCGGCTCCGACTTAAAGATTTGGATGGGGCGGCCATCGCGGTCGCCCCATCCTTTATGGATTGGCACCAATAGAGTATTCAGAGTGCTCAAGCCTTGCTGAGGAATACCGACGGCTATGCTCCCTCCCGTCATCGGCGTGTTGTTCGACGGCGTCGCCTACGGGATGCTGCTGTTTCTGCTATCGGTCGGGCTGTCGGTGACACTCGGCCTGATGAATTTCGTCAACCTCGCCCATTGCGCTTTCGCCATGGTCGGCGGCTACATTACTTCGCTGCTAATGAACAGCTTCGGCTGGCCGTTTTTCGCCACCTTGCCGATGGCCTTCATCGGCGTGGCGCTGATCAGCGTCGTTTTCGAGCGCCTTCTCTATCGCAGGCTGTACCGTCGCAGCGACCTCGATCAGGTGCTGCTCACCATCGGCCTCGCCTTCATCTCGGTGGCGGTGGCTGCCTGGTTCTTCGGCACGACGCAGCAGCCGATCAATGTGCCGGCCTATATGCGTGGCTCGTTTAATGTGTTCGGCCTCGACATCGCGGTCTACCGGCTGTTCCTGATCGGCGTCGGGACGGCGGTCACGCTGCTTCTGGTCGGCGCGCTCGAGTTGACCCGCTTTGGCGCGCAGGTACGCGCTTCCGTCGACAACCAGCGCATGGCGGGCGGGCTCGGCATCAATGTTGAGCGTACGTTCGCCGTTACCTTCGCGGTCGGCTCGGGGCTTGCGGGCTTAGGCGGCGCGCTCGCCATCGAAATCGTAGGCCTCGATCCCAATTTCGCCTTCACCTATTTGATCTACGTGCTGATCGTGGTCTCGGTCGGCGGGCTCGGCTCCATCGCTGGTTCGCTCGCGGCGGCGCTGCTTATCGGCGTCAGCGACATCGCCGGCAAATATTACGTGCCGCAACTCGGCTCCTTCCTGATCTATCTGGTCATGCTCGCCATCCTGATGTGGCGGCCGACCGGCCTGTTCGGGAGGCGCTGAAATGTCGATTATCTCCGATGCCGCCAAAGTGCCGCTTAATTATCTCACGGCGCAGACGCGCTGGCTCCCGATCGAGACCGTGTTTTGGTTGGCGACCCTACTGCCGTTTTATTTTTTCCCGGACTATCTCCAGCTCGCCAGCCAGATTGCCATCACCGCGTTATTTGCGCTCTCACTCGATCTCATCCTCGGCTATGCAGGCATCGTCTCGCTTGGCCACGCCGCCTTCTTCGGCACCGGCGCCTATGCTGCCGGCCTGTTCTCGAAATTTGTCTGGGGCGAGCCGCTCACCGGTCTCGTCGTCGCCACCGCGGCCGCCGCGATGCTCGGCTATGCGTCGAGCTTCATCATCGCGCGTTTTCGCCATCTGACGCTGATCATGATCACGCTCGGCCTAGGCCTGCTCTTGCAGGAAGCGGCCAACAGCGCCAGTTGGCTGACCAACGGCAGCGACGGCCTGCAGGGCGTGAATATCTGGCCGCTGTTCGGCCATTTCGAATGGGACCTCTACGGCTACACCGCTTACTGTTATTCGCTTGCCATGCTGTTCGTGGTGTTCCTGGGCGCGCGGCGACTAATCAATTCGTCCTTCGGACTGGCGCTGCGCGGCATCCGCGAGAATCCGCTGCGCATGCCGGCGATCGGCGCCCCCAGCCGCGCGCATATCCGTACCGTCTACACAATCTCGGCCGCCATGGCCGGCATCGCGGGCGCGCTGATCCTGCAGACCACCTCGACCGTCGCGCTCGATTCGCTCAGCTTCGAGCGCTCGGCCGAACTCCTGGTCATGCTGGTGCTGGGCGGCGCCGGCAGGCTCTATGGCGGGCTGGTCGGTGCTGCCGTCTTCATGGTCGCGCGCGATCAGTTTTCCGGCATCGCGCCGCAGTACTGGTATTTCTGGATCGGCATATTGCTGGTGGTGGTGGTGATCTTTCTGCCCAATGGCATCCTCGGCGGCTTGTCGAAAATCTGGGCGCGATGGAGGCCGCGGTGAGCGCGCCTGCACTAGCGACGCATGGGCTGTCGATGAGCTTCGGCTCGCTGGTGGTCGCACGCGATATCGATCTCACGCTGCCGGCCGGCGCGCGTTATGCGCTGATCGGGCCGAATGGGGCCGGCAAGACCACGCTGATCAACCTGATGACCGGCATGCTCTCGCCCAATGCCGGGCGGATCGTCCTCGGCGGGGAAGACATTACCGGCCTCGAGCCCCAGGACCGCGTGCGCCGCGGGCTGGCGCGCACCTTTCAGATCAACACGCTCTTTGCCGGCCTCAACGCGCTGGAAGCGGTCACGCTGGTGGTAGCCGAGCGGCGAAACCTTGCCGGCAAGTTCTGGCAGAACATCGCCGTCCACCGCGAGGCGATCGAGGAAGCCTACGACATTCTGGCGCGGCTGCGGCTCGGCGATTGCTGCTACCAGGCGACGCGCGAATTGCCCTATGGCCGCCAGCGGCTATTGGAAATCGCGCTTGCGCTTGCGACCAAGCCGAAGGTCCTGCTGCTCGACGAACCGGCCGCCGGCGTGCCGCAGGAGGAATCGGGCGATATTTTCGAAGTGGTGGCGAGCCTGTCCGACGACCTGACGCTGTTGTTCATCGAACACGACATGCACGTGGTATTCCGCTTCGCCACCCATATCATCGTGCTGGTGGGCGGCGGCATTTTCACCGAAGGCTCGCCGGCCGAGATCGCCGCCGACCCTGGCGTGCGCGAGGTCTATCTGGGGAAGCGCAAACATGGTTGAGCCGCTTCTCAGGCTTGACCACGTCACCGCGGGCTATGGCGAGGCGGTAGTGTTGCACGACGTGTCGTTTGAATTGCCCGAACACGGCAGCCTCGCGCTGCTCGGCCGCAACGGCGTCGGCAAATCGACGCTGTTGCTTACCATCATGGGCTACACGCAATTGCGCGGCGGCAAGCTCAGTTGGCGCGGCGCCGACATGTCGCGCGAGCCGCCGTATGCCCGCGCCGCTAACGGCATCGGCTGGGTGGCACAGGAGCGCGAGATATTTCCCTCGCTGACGGTGGACGAGAACCTCATGGTCGCGGCGCGGCCGGGCGCCTGGGACCTCGACGCGGTGTTCAAGCTGTTCCCGCGCCTCTCCGAGCGTCGCGGCAACATGGGCAACCAGCTTTCCGGCGGCGAGCAGCAGATGCTGGCGACGGCCCGCGCGCTGATGACCAATCCGGCGCTGTTGCTGCTCGACGAGCCGTTCGAGGGCCTCGCCCCGGTCATCGTCGACGAGATGGTCGCCGCCATGCGGCTGATGCTCGCCGACCGCACAATCGCCATCCTGCTGGTCGAGCAGCACACCGACATCGCGCTGGAATTAACCGCCGAGGCGGTCGTGCTGGAGCGCGGCGCGGTGGCGCACCGCGCGCCGTCGGCAGCGCTCAAGGACGATACCGCCACGCTCGAACGGCTGGTCGGGTTGCGCGTCGACGCGACGGTAGCAGCTCCTTAGTTAGCGTCGGGCTCACCATCAATC
>JBOHII010000224.1:0-5012 GCA_050725955.1 Pseudolabrys sp.
TTCAAGCGCGAGAACGGCCTCGACTACAAGGCCTCGCAGATCACGGTCGGCACCGGCGGCAAGCAGGTTTTGTACAACGCCTTCATCTGCACGCTCAATCCGGGCGACGAGGTGATTTTCGCCGCGCCCTATTGGGTGAGCTATCCCGAGATGGTGCTGCTCGCCGGCGGCGAGCCGGTGCCGGTCGAGACCTCGATGGCGACCGGTTTCAAGGTGACCGCGGCCCAGCTCGAACGCGCGATCACGCCGAAGACCAAATGGGTGCTGCTCAATTCGCCGTCGAATCCGTCGGGTGCGGCCTACACGCGCGCCGAATTGAAGGCGCTCACCGACGTGCTGGTGAAGCATCCCGAAGTCCATGTGATGACCGACGACATGTATGAGCACCTGGTCTACGACGACTTCGTGTTCACCACGCCGGCGCAGATCGAACCCGCACTTTATCCACGCACGCTCACCATCAACGGCTGCTCCAAGGCCTATTGCATGACCGGCTGGCGGATCGGTTTTGCCGGCGGGCCGGAGCCGTTGATCAAGGCTATGGCTATGGTGCAATCGCAATCGACCTCGAACCCGGCGGCGGTGTCGCAATGGGCGGCGGTGGAGGCGCTCACCGGTCCGCAGGATTTCATCGCCAAGCACAACAAAATCTTCAAGGAGCGGCGTGACCTGGTGGTGTCGATGCTCAATCAGGCGAACGGCATCAAATGCCCGACGCCGCAGGGCGCGTTCTATGTCTATCCGTCCTGCGCCGGCACCATGGGCAAGACCGCACCCACGGGAAAGAAACTGGCCAACGACGAGGATTTCGTTTCCGAACTCCTGGAAGCCGAGGGCGTGGCGGTTGTGCAGGGCGCGGCCTTTGGTCTGGGACCGGCATTCCGCATTTCCTACGCCACAAAAACCGAGGATCTGGAAGAAGCCTGCCGGCGCATTCAGCGATTTTGCGGCAATTTGAAATAGTTGGTCGCCAGGGCCGGGCCGTTTCGCTTACCTTTCCGGCAGGACCGTTTTGACTTGCGGCCGAGTTCCGCTCACAATTGGCGTAGATTTCGGGCAATCACGCTCACCGGGGGAGGTTCAAAGTGAATCGCATTTTCTTGGGGCTAGGCGCCCTAGCGCTCGGGCTTGTCACGGCAATGAGCGCTGCGACCGCGCAGCAAAACGTAAAGGTTGGCACGCTGGTGTGCGACGTTTCCGCCGGCATCGGCCTGATCATCGGCTCGCAGAAGGGCGTGCAATGCCTGTTCAATCCGAACCAGCCGGGTCCGCCGGAAGCTTATGTCGGTACCATCAGCAAACTCGGCCTCGATATCGGCGGGACAACGGCGGGTCAGATGGTGTGGGCGGTTTACTCGCCGACATCGCGCGTTTTCGGCGCGCTCGCAGGCGTTTATACCGGAGCGACGGCGGAAGCGACGGTCGCGGTCGGCTTGGGCGCCAACGTTCTGGTCGGCGGCTCCAATCGCACGATCGCGCTGCAGCCTTTGTCGGTGACGGGCCAGACCGGTCTCAACTTGGCCGCGGGCGTCGCCCAGCTTTCACTGGGTCCGGGGCCCTGAGCGTAAAATTCTCGACGTTAAAAACGGCTGCCTTTCGGGCGGCCGTTTTCGTTTAAGCGGCCGCCGCCTCTTGCCATCACCGCCGCCGCCTGAGACGATGCTGTGACAGGGCCGGGATCAAGGTCCAACTCCCGGCCGGTGAGGGAGGTATTATGGGACAAAACGGCACGGGTCCCAATTCTATAAGTTCAAGGGGTCCACGGTGCATCGCGCTCGTGGGCCCATTTCAGAGCGGCAAGACAACTCTGTTAGAGGCAATTCTCGCCCGCACCGGCGCGATCCAGCGCCAAGGCACGGTGGATGCGGGTACGACCGTCGGCGACGCCGGCAAAGAAGCGCGCGGCCACAAGATGAGCGTCGAGGCCTCCGCCGCCACCACCAGCTTCATGGGCGACAGCTACACCTTCATCGATTGTCCCGGTTCGATCGAATTCATCCAAGACATGCGCGGTGTGCTGCCGGCGGTCGACGCGGCGATCGTCGTCTGCGAGGCCGACGAGAAGAAGGTGCCGCAGCTGCAACTGATCCTGCGCGAATTGGAAGACCACAATATCCCGCGGTTTTTGTTTCTCAACAAGATCGACAAGGCCGACAAGCGCGTGCGCGACACGCTCAAGCTGTTGCAGCCGGCTTCGCGCGTGCCGCTGCTGCTCCGCCAAATTCCGATCTGGCACGGCGACATCATTTCCGGTTTCGTCGACCTCGCGCTCGAGCGCGCCCATGTCTACAAAGAGTTCGCGCCCTCCGAGGTGATCGATCTCACCGGCGAGGACCGCGACCGCGAAAAGGAAGCCCGCTTCACCATGCTGGAGACGCTGGCCGATCACGACGACAAACTGATGGAGCAACTGCTCGAAGACATCGAGCCGCCGCGCGACAAGGTGTTCGACGATCTGGCCAAGGAATTGCGCGACGGCCTTGTGGTGCCGGTACTGATCGGCGTTGCCACCCGCTCGAACGGCGTGTTGCGCCTGCTCAAGGCGTTGCGCCACGAAGCGCCGGGCGTGACGGAGACCGTGGCGCGGCTTGGCGCCGAAACCGGCAATGATCCGCTGGCGCTGGTGCTCAAGACCTTCCACACCACGCATGGCGGCAAGATGTCGATCGCGCGCCTGCTCGCCGGGCAGGTTACCGACGGCACCATCTTCCATACGCCGGACGGCGAGGCCGGCCGGGTGTCCGGTGTGTTCAAAGTCATGGGCCTGCACTTCGACAAGCGCGGGCCGGCGACTGCCGGCGAGACCGTCGCCCTGGGCAAGCTCGACGGCGCCAAGACCGGCGACACGCTGTCGGCCGGCAAGCAGGCACATGCAGCGCTCACCGAAGTGAAGCCCTATGCACCGGTGCTGGCGCTCGCCGTGCAAGCCAAGGAGCGCAAGGACGACGTCAAGCTCGGCGCCGCCTTCACCAAGCTGACCGACGAGGATCCCTCGCTTACCGTCGTGCACAATGCCGAGAACCATGAGGTGGTGATCTGGGGGCAGGGCGAAATGCATTTGCGCGTGGCAGCCGAGAGGCTCGGCGACCGCTACGCGGTCCCGGTCGCCACGCGCCCGCCGGCGGTCGGCTACAAGGAAACGATCCGCAAGCCGGTGACGGTGCGCGGGCGGCACAAGAAGCAGTCCGGCGGCCACGGACAGTTCGGCGACACCGTGCTGGAAATCAAGCCGCTGCCGCGCAGTTCCGGTTTCAAGTTCGAGGACCGCATTACCGGCGGCGTGGTGCCGCGCAACTACATCCCGGCAGTGGAGGAAGGCGTGATCGAGGGGCTCAAGCACGGCCCGCTCGGCTTCCCGGTGGTCGATATTCAGGTGGCGCTGATCGACGGCTCCTACCACACGGTGGATTCCTCCGACATGGCGTTCCACATCGCCGGCCGCGTCGGCATCGCCGAAGGCTTGCCGCAATGCCAGCCGGTGCTGCTGGAGCCGATTCATCTGGTCGAGATCGTCTGCCCGAGCGAGGCCACCGCTAAGATGAACGCGATCCTTGCCGGCAGGCGCGGACAGATCCTCGGCTTCGACACGCGTGAGGGCTGGCAAGGATGGGACACCGTGCGCGCGCAGATGGCGGAAGCCGAAATCGGCGATCTTATCATCGAGGTGCGCTCGGCCACCGCCGGCGTCGGATCGTTCGCCTTCAAGTTCGACCACATGGCCGAACTCACCGGGCGTACTGCCGATCAGATTATCGCGGCAAGAAGGGCGGCGGAGTAGCGTCGCCGCGGTCGCTCCCGCCCAGACGGGGACGACACATCGCATTCGAGCGGTCGCGGAAACCTTTCAAAAAGCATATTTCCGTCTGGGCGGTATGAATTAACCTGCGCACCCTATCGCGATCCTAAAATCCCATGGCGGGGCGCGTGCGGCGCGCGCCGGCCGGTGGGCGATTCATGATCGTAGGCTTGCGCAACCTGTTTTCCCCGGGGCCGGCGCCCTTTGCCGACCCGCAGGCCCCGATTCCGCTCGGCCAGGTACTGGCACGCGACTGGTTCGAGCTTTGGTATCAGCCGAAGATCGAACTCAAGACCTTGCACATGATCGGTGTCGAAGGGCGGGTGTGCGCGCGCCATCCGCAACGCGGCGCGGTACCGGCCGAACTATTCCTGCCTGGCGCCAGCGAGGCCGACCTGCTGGCGCTCGCCGAGCGGGCGATCCTCACTGCGCTGCACGACTGGGAGCTTTTCGCCGCTTACGGCGTGGCGATGAAATTCGCCGTCGGCATCCCGGCTTGCGCCCTGCGCCGGCTGCCGATCGCGAAAATTCTGCGCAAGTCGCGGCCGCGCGCGGCCAACTGGCCGGGCATGATCCTGGAAGTGAGCGAGCAGGAGACCGTCGACGATCTTGCGCTGGCGACCGACGCGGCCGCCGCCCTGCGCGAGCTCAAATGCACGCTGGCGCTCGCCAAGGTCGGCGCCGACATCGATGCCTTGGCGCAGCTGCCACAATTGCCGTACGGCGAAATCAAGATCCAGCGCGACTACGTTGCCGGTTGCGACGTCAATGCGTCCAACCGCCGCCGCTGCGAGAGCATCGTCGAGTTCGCCCGGCGCTGCGGCGTTGCCACCGTGGCCGACGGCATCGAGAGCGCGCGCGAGAGCCACCGGCTGCAGGCGATCGGCTGCCGGGCCGGGCAGGGCGAGCTGTTCGGCAATCCGATGCCGAAGGGCCGGCTCATCGGCCTGATGCGCAGCCGCATGGTCGGCAATCTGGCCGCCGGCAGGGCATAACCCCTCCCGCATCCGTGACTTGCCTGTGAAGGCGCCCCGCCGTACTTCTTGCATCTAACGATTTCGAGAGGGCATGCCGATGCACGTCATTCGCCGCCGCGGCTGGGACATTCCTGATCGCTTCGCCACGCCCGAGCATCTGGCCTTCAATCGCCGCACTCTCTTGGTCGGCGGTGCGGCGGCGCTCGCCTTGTCGCCATACGCCGCCACGGCGCAACGCG
>JBOHII010000225.1:0-8107 GCA_050725955.1 Pseudolabrys sp.
GCGCGGAAGTAGGCGAGATGGATGTCGCGTACGGCGTCGGGGCGGCTGAGATTGAGCAAGTCGTTGTTGCCGCGCACCTCGCGGTTCCAGGCGTCGAAGCGCGCGCCGCGATAGCCTTCCTCGTCCAGTTTGAGCGCCTGGATCATGGTACCCATGGCGCCGTCGAGCACGAGTATCCGCTCGCGCATGAGATCGAGGAAGACAGATCGGGTGCCGGTGGGGGATAAGTTGGACATTGATTGTGCGGCTCGCTCAGGCGCGTTCCCTCTCCCCATTGGGGAGAGGGTTAGGGTGAGGGGGGACCTGCCTCGCAGTAGCGACGATCGTCTCAACGACGCCATCGATATTGCTGAGCACTTCATTGTTCCAGAAACGTAGAACCAGAAATCCGAATGCTTCGAGCTCAGTCGTGCGTCGCGCTTCTCCCGGGCTGGGCACCGCATGCTGGCCGCCATCAAGCTCAATGATGAGACGTGCGGACTCGCAGCAAAAATCCACGATGTATGATTTGATCGGCATCTGACGGCGGAATTTCAGCCCATTGAGCCTGCGGTCGCGCAGCCTGAACCAAAGCGCCCGCTCAGCGTCCGTCTGGCTGTGCCGCAGCTTTCTAGCCGTGGTTATTCGAGGTGTCATAACCCCTCACCCGCCCGCGCCTTGCGCGGGCACCCTCTCCCTATGGGAGAGGGAAACAAGCGGCACCGCCTTACCGACCATCACGCCGCCTCCTGCGTGACGGGCCGCAAACCCAGCAGATGACAAATCGCGTAAACCAAGTCGGCGCGATTCATAGTGTAGAAGTGGAACGTGGTGACGCCGCGGTCGAACAGGTCGATAACCTGTTCGGCGGCGACCGCGGCGGCGATCAGCTTGCGCGTGGTCGGGTCGTTGTCGAGCCCGTCGAAGCGTTCGGCGAGCCACACCGGCACCGAAGCGCCGGCGCGCGCCGCGAAATTTTTCGCCGCCTTGAAATTCTGCACCGGCAGAATGCCCGGGACGATCGGAATATCGATCCCGCGCGCGCGCGCGCGGTCGAGATAGCGAAAGTAAAGATCGTTCTCGAAAAAGAACTGCGTGATCGCGCGGCTGGCGCCCGCGTCCACTTTCGCCTTGAGCATGTCGATATCGGCTTCCACGGTCGGCGAGTCCGGATGCTTTTCCGGATAGGCCGAGACTGAAATCTCGATATCGCCGGACATGCGTTTGATTCCGGCGGCGAGATCGGCGGCATTCTGGTAGCCACCCGGGTGCGGCGCGTATTTGCTGCCGGCGCCGCCCACGGGATCGCCGCGCAACGCCACGATGTGGCGCACGCCGGCGGCGTGATAGTTGCCCACGATGGCGTCGATTTCCGCACGTGTGGCCGCGACGCAAGTGAGATGCGCGGCCGGTATCAATGACGTTTCGGCGAGGATACGCTTCACCGTCGTGTGCGTGCGTTCGCGCGTCGAACCACCGGCGCCGTAGGTGACGGAAACGAAAGTCGGCGCCAGCGGTTTCAACCGCTCGACCGACTCCCACAACGTCTTTTCCATTTCCTCGGTGGAAGGCGGGAAGAATTCAAACGAGACGGCGACGCGGCGATGGCCGGCCGGCATGAAACGGCTGAGCCGCGGGGTTGCGCTCATCATGCCACCTCCCGTTGCGACGGCTGCGCCATCAGCGCGCGGGCGTCGCGTGCGAGCCACAGCGACACCGCGATCTTGCCTGCGGAACCGGGCTCCGGCGCGAGCGACTTGTGCAGCACCGGCTCGAGCCCGCAGGCCGTCATCCATTGCGTCACCGTCTCCGGCGCAAAACCCAATCGACGATGCGCAAACTGCTCGCGCAGGAATTCCTGCTCATGGGGCGCGAAGTCGACCACCAGCAGCCGCCCGCCGGGCCGCAGGACGCGCGCTGCCTCGCGGATCGCGCGCGCGCCGTCGTCGAGGAAATGCAGCACCTGGTGCACTATCACCACGTCGAAGCTGTCGTTGGCGAGCGACAGGTCGTAAATGTCGCCCTGGCGCACGCTGCAGTTCTTCAGGCCGGCACGCTCCAGCCGATCGCGCGCCAACAACAGCATGTCGAGCGACAGATCGAGCCCGAGCCCGCGTTCGATTTCGCGGCCGAACAATTCCAGCATGCGGCCGGTGCCGGTACCGAGATCGAGCAGTGAGCGGAACGGCTTGCCGGCGAGCGCGGTGCGGATCGCCGCCTCCACCGCCGCATCCGCCACGTGCAGCTTGCGGATGCGATCCCATTCGGCGGCGTGCGCGCGGAAATAGGCTTGCGCCGCGGCAGCTCGTGCCTGCCGCACCGAGGCGAGCCGGGCGCGGTCGCGCGCGATGGTCTGATCGGCCGCATCGAGCTTG
Organism: Pseudolabrys sp.; assembly: GCA_050725955.1. GTDB lineage: Bacteria > Pseudomonadota > Alphaproteobacteria > Rhizobiales > Xanthobacteraceae > Pseudolabrys. Next base: position 2,355 of record JBOHII010000225.1, read on the forward strand.
TCGAGCAGCGCGCGTGCGAGTTCGGCGCCGCCGCCGCGCTCGGCGAGGCGAAAGAACGCCCAGGTGCCCTCGCGGAAGCGCTCGACCAACCCCGCCTCCGCCAGCAGCTTGAGATGGCGTGAGATGCGCGGCTGCGACTGGCGCAAGATGTCGGTCAGGTCGGAGACCGTCAGTTCGGCCTCGGACAGCAACGCCAGCACGCGCAGGCGCGTCTCCTCGCCGGCCGCTTTCAGGGCGGCATTGAGGGCATCGAAACCGAGGCGGGCGCTGCTGCTCATCGGCGGTGACTTAGGCTTACGACTGAGGCCGACTTGGGCCTGTTCCCACTATATAAGGATATCTTTATACGTTTAAACGCCCGCCGGCAAGCCTGTTGAGGCCGGCATTTGCAGGGCCTGACCCGGCAATCCATGATGCCAATCCGGTTCAATCGGACACGCTGCCATGGCCGCGAAGGATTTCGGCGTCTGGGAAGGCGAAGTCACGGTCGATCTGCCGGAGCAGACCGACGCCGGCCTCTATTTCATCGGCCGCATCCGGACGCCGTGGAAAAATCGCAAGGACTGCCCGAAAAACGCGCGCGAATCCGACGCCGTCTGCAGTGTCGAGCTCGATGTGCGCTGGCAACAGGCGCTCAAAGACGTCGAAACCTGCACCCATCTCGTCCTGCTCTACTGGATGGACAAATCGTCCCGCCACATCGTGCTGCAGGTGCCGAGCCATTACGGCGTGCAGCGCGGCACATTTGCCCTGCGCTCGCCCGCGCGGCCCAACCCGATCGCCATGAGCGTGGTGAAACTACTGGGCGTCGAGGGCCGCACGCTCACGGTGGTCGGGCTCGACTGCCTCGACGGCACACCGCTTCTCGACATCAAGCCGTATTTCGCCTCCACCGACAGCGTGCCGGAGGCGACGGTCGGCTGGCACAGGCGGAAACAATAGACCCCGCAAACGCGGACAGGCGGTTAGGGTTCCATCCTTTTGCAATGATTTGAGCCGGTCGTGAACCGGAACCTTTGAACCGCCCCGACACTTGCCCCCACGAATGTTTTCGTCGGAGGGAACCATGTCCCGCAGTCTTTATTCCGCCGGTCCGCTGGCCGTGCTGGTCGCCGCCTTGGCGTGCGGCGCCGCGCGCGCGGAGCCGCTGTTTACTTTTCCCGCGCCGAACCAGCTGGCGCCGCAATACGCGCCGGCCGAACAGAACGACCCGAACGCAGATGCCCAGCTCGCGCCGCGTCTGCAACGCCAGATCGTCGATTACCCGAGCAGCGAGGCGTTCGGCACCGTCATCATCGATACGCCGCACACCTTGCTTTATTACGTGCTCGGTGACGGCAAGGCGCTCCGCTACGGCATCGGCGTCGGCCGCGAGGGCTTCACCTGGTCGGGCGTCAAGGCCGTGGTGCGCAAGACCGAGTGGCCGGACTGGTATCCGCCACCCGAGATGATCGCGCGCCAGCCTTATCTGCCGCGCATGGTGGCGGGCGGCCCGGGCAATCCGCTCGGCGCGCGCGCCATGTATATCGGCGGCACCGAATATCGCATCCACGGCACCAACGATCCGACCACCATCGGCAAGCACGTGTCGAGCGGCTGCATCCGCCTCACCAACGAGAATGTGGAAGATCTCTATAATCGCGTTCAGGTTGGCGCCAAGGTGATCGTACTGCCGCAAAGCGGCGCGCCGACCCAAGAAGCCAGCGGACAAGACTGGCAGGCCAAGGCGCAAGCGGCGATCGCGGCATCGCGGCGGGCCCCCGCACGGGACGCGCGCGTGAGCTGGAACATCCGCAACTCGTCCGGCCTCTATTAGTTATCCGGCAACCTCGCATGCCGCTGCCCGGCCTTCGCGCCGGGCAGTCTTTTGCGGACCGTCACGTCATTGGATTTTGATGTGCGCCGCCTTGATCACGCTGTCCCAGCGATCAACCTCGGCATGCATATATTTCGCCGTATCCTCGACCGAGCCGCCGAAAATCTCGGCGGAAAGTTTCTTCAGACGGTCCACCAGTTCGGGCTGTCGCAGGGCCTCGTTCACATCGGTATTGATTTTTTGCACGATGTCCTTCGGCGTCTTCGGCGGCGCCACAATCGCGTACCAGGCAACCGACTCGAAACCCGGCAATCTTTCCGCCATGGTCGGGACGTCCGGAAGCGAGGACAACCGCTGCGCCGAGGCGACGGCCAACAGCCTGAGCTTGCCGGCCTTCACCAAAGCGAGCGAGACGCCGAGATTGTCGAACATCATGTCGACATTGCCAGCGAGCAGATCCTGCAGCGCCGGCGCCGAGCCGCGATAAGGAATGCTGCGAACCTTCACCTTGGCCTTCAGATTGAACAGCTCGGTCGTGAGATGCGACGTTGTGCCGTTGCCCTGCGTGGCGGCGGTGACCGCGTCCGGATGCTGATTCAGATAGTCGATCAATTCGGAGACGGTGGTGGCCTTGAGCTTGGTCGGATTGACGAGCAGCGCATTGGGGACCTGCGCAATCACCACGATCGGCTCGAACTTGGCCGGGTCGAAGGCAAGGTTGGGATACAGATTTTGATTGACCACCAGCGGCGGCGGCGGCGCCGACAGCAACGTATAGCCGTCCGGGGCGGACTTATAGACAAACTCGGCGCCGATATTGCCGCCCGCACCGGTATGATTTTCGATGACAACCGGCTGGCCCCATTTGCGCGACAGCCAGTCGGCGAGAATGCGCGGGACGGCGTCGGCGGTGCCCCCGGCCGGGAATGGCACGACGATCCTGACCGGACGATCCGGAAAGCCCGCGGCCCGTGCCGGCGCCGCGCTGCATTGCCATGCGGCAAGGCCAAGCGCCAAACCGATTGCAAATCGGCTTGCAACAACGCAGCGTCTCGCGAATGCATCGCGCATTGAAGGTCCTCCCTCGTTCCTTGGTGGCACTTGATCCGCGCCTTTCTGCAGACAAGACTGCGATAGTCTCTATGCGGATACAACAAGCATGGTTGCCAGCCGGCGAAATTTCGAGCGGCCGGCGGCGATCGGGCGAAGAGGTCGATGATGGCGGCGGCGCGGCCCAAAATCGTGGTGGTCGGAGGCGGAATCGGCGGCTTGTTCGCGGCCAACGCGCTGGTCGCCCAGGGCCTGATTGTATCGGTCTATGAACAGGCCCCTGCCCTCGGCGAAGTCGGGGCCGGCGTATTCCTGACGCCGAATAGCGTGCGCCAGCTGGAGCGGATGCGGCTCGGATCCGCGGTGGAAACTTGCGGAGCCAGGGTCGGCCCGGATTCGCATTACTTCCGCCACGACGGCGCCCCCATCGCCCCGGTCCAAGTGACCGACTCCTCGGGCTGGAACGCGACCTTCGGCATGCACCGCGCCGACTTCGTCGATCTCTTGGCCAAAGCCCTGCCCGCGGGCGTGGTCCGAACCGGGCACCGCTGCACGGGTTTCGAGCAGAACGGTACCGGAGCCAAAGTATCATTCGCCAATGGAGCCGTCGTCGAAGCCGATGTTGTCATCGCTGCGGACGGCATCCATTCCGAGCTTCGCCCGTTCGTATTTCCGCCGTCGCGGCCGGTCTTTCACGGGTCCGTCGCCTATCGCGGCACGGTTGCGCACGAGCGCATTCCGCAATGGCCGACAAACGCCTGGTTGATGTGGCTCGGCCAAGGCAAGCACTTCCTCAGCTTTCCGCTGCGCGCGGGGAAACTCATCAACTATGTCGGGTTTGTTCCGGCGGACCAGGAGATGCAGGAATCGTGGTCAGCGCCCGGCGATCCCGACGTGCTTCGCCGCGAATTCGCCGGCTGGGACCCCCGCATCGAACAACTGTTACGCCAGGTCCAGGCGACGTTCCGATGGGCGCTGTACGACCGCGAGCCGCTGCCGACCTGGACCAAGGGACGGCTGACCCTGCTCGGCGATGCCGCGCACCCGATGCTTCCCCACCTTGGACAAGGCGCCAACCAATCGATCGAGGATGGCATGGCGCTGGCAACGATCCTGGCGCGCGCAAGCTCGCACAACGCTCCCACGGCGCTGCTCGCCTATGAGCGATTGCGCCGTGAACGGGTCGCCCAGGTGCAGCGCGGCGCGCGCGAAAACGGCATGCGCTACGATTCCGCCTATTCGGACCTGGGCATCCGCGACGCCGAAATCACCGCGCACGCCGCATTCCGCAAACGGCTTTACGACCACGACGTCGTCCCAGAAGCAGAGGCCGCAGCGTCGGCGCTGACGTAATTCTCACACTAAATTCAAAAACTGCCCGCGACTTCCGGGATTTCGCGTAAAGGTGCGCCGATCGCCTGCATCAGCGGCAGCGGATCGGGCTTGAGGCCGGCGCGCGGCGGGTCCTCGAGATATGCGCCGAGATAACGCGCGCGCGCGACCAGCGCCGCGCCGAAGGTGCGCGCCCGCGCTTCATAGGCCGCAAGCGCGCCGTCGATATCGCCAGGCCGATCCGTCAGCGCATCGGCGAGCCAAGCCGCATTCAACGCCGCTTTGGTGACACCGGCACCGACATGCGGGCGGGCGACAAAACCGGCATCGCCCAACAGCGCCACGCGGCCGGCGACCAGCCGCGGCGAAGCGAGATCGAAAATCGGCTGGAAAAACGGCGCCGGCGTCGCCTCGATCAGTGCGATGAACTGTGGCGGCAGCAATGCGCGCGCCTGCGCGCGGAAACCGGCGATCACCTCGGGGCGGATCAGCGGCGGTGGAATGGCGACGTGCCGGCGTCCCGCCGCATCGGTGCACAGATCCGGCAACTCATCCGCATGTACGGGATGGTACCAGAGCCAGTTCAAGCGCCGCCGCCCCGGCCGATGATCGTCGTTGGCGCCCGGCTGCAAATAGGACAACACCATCGCGCGCGGCGCCAAAAAGAATACGTAAGATTCGCGCAACTCGCGCGCGGCCTGCGGAACCGCCGGCTCCTCGATCACTCCGCGCCAGGCGATATAGCCGGCATAGCTCGGCGCCGGCCCCGTGAACGCGCGCGCCCGCACGCTCGAATGCAAACCGTCGGCAGCGACCAGCAGGTCGCCCGCCGCTCGGCTGCCGTCGGCGAAAACCCCGGTGACGTCCGCTCCATCTTGCGCGATATCGACAAGCTCCATGCCCGGTCGATAGCAGGCATCCGGTAACAGCCGGCGCAGCGCGCGATAGAACAAGGCCCAGGAGCTGAGGATCTTGTCGAACGGCAGGTGGGCGATCACTTTGCCGTCGCGGTCGAGGCAAATGCGAGAGGCAACCGCGACGCCGATCGACTCGTCGACCGCTATGCCGAGCCGGCGCATGACCGCGAACAACTCGACATGCGTGCCGATGCCGACGCCGCGGCTGGCGAGATCGCCGGCGCTGCGCTCGAATACCGTCACGTCCCAGCCGGCCTGGCGCAGCAGCAGCCCGGCAAACAGTCCGCCGAGCGAGCCGCCGATGATCAGGGCGCGAGGCATCCGCCCAAGCTAGCCTCGGGCCTCGCCGCGGGCAATTTTTTGCTATATGTGCGGCCGGCAAACCGGGAGTGAGAAATGCGAATTGCAGTGATGGCCGCGGGAGCGGTCGGCGGTTATTTCGGCGCGCGCATGGCCCATGCCGGCCATGACGTCCACTTCATCGCGCGCGGCGCCCACCGCGACGCCATCGCCAAGAACGGCCTCAAGATCGAAAGCGTGCACGGCGATTTGCATCTGCCGAAGCCGAACGTCACCGACGATCCGGCCAAAGTTGGCCCGGTCGACATCGTGCTGTTCGCGGTCAAGCTGTGGGACAC
>JBOHII010000226.1:0-4050 GCA_050725955.1 Pseudolabrys sp.
TTTCCACCCCCAGCCGCTTGAACGCGCCATTGCAGAAGTTGCGGGTCGGCCGGTAGACGCTGTCGGTGACAAGGATGTGGTCGCCGCTGCCGGCCACCGACAGTAGCGCGATCGAAATTGCGGCCAATCCCGAAGGCAGCAAGGCGACGCCGGCACAACCGTCGCCCTCGAGCGCGGCCAGCGCCTGTTCCAGCGCTTCCGAGGTGGGGGTGCCGCGGCGGCCATATTGATACCGGGCGCGGTGGGCGAGTTGATCCTCCGCGGTCGGATAAAGCATGGTGGAAGCGTGATAAACCGCCGGATTGACGAAGCCATGCTGACCTTTGGTGTCGCGTCCGGCGGTCACCAGGGTGGTCGCGGGTTTGATCGGGGATTTCGACTTCTTTGTCATGGCATTTGACCTGCTTTAGTCGGCCTTTGCGCGCAGAACCAAGCGCGGACGGCATATCGGCTGCATCGGCGGGAAGCGTCAACCCCTTGACCTGCCGGTTCGATCGTTCTGTGATGCAAGCGATTGGGGGTTCGTGGAAACCGGGCCGCGACCAGGTTTAACGGCCGTGCAACAAAACACGGACGGCAGAGCCATCCTGGCCGATCGGCAGCGGGACCCACAACCGCATCGGCGCCAACGAGGTCGGATCATGAAACGCATCGCAGGCATTCTCGCACTCAGCTTCATCTTGATCGCACAAGGCGCATCCGCGCAGACCCTGAATACGGTCAAGGCTCGCGGCACCCTCAATTGCGGCGCCAACGGTACGCTGGCCGGTTTCGGCCTGCCCGACGCGCAGGGCAATTGGACCGGCCTCGATGTCGATGTCTGCCGGGCCATTGCCGCCGCCATCTTCAACGACGCGACCAAGGTCAAGTTCGTTCCACTGTCGGCGAAGGACCGCTTCACCGCGCTGCAGTCGGGCGAGGTTGATGTGTTGGTGCGCAACACCACCTGGACGAGCTCACGCGATTCTTCGCTCGGCCTCAGCTTCACCGGCGTCGATTACTACGACGGCCAGGGCTTCATGGTGCGCAAGTCGCTGAAGGTGAATTCGGCGCTTGAACTCAACGGCGCCTCCGTCTGCGTGCAGCAGGGCACCACCACCGAGCTCAATCTGGCGGATTTTTTCCGTGCGCATAAGATGACGTTGAAGAGCGTAACCTTCGCGACGGCGAACGAGGCGGTCAAGGCTTATGACGCCGGCCGCTGCGACGCCTACACCACCGATGCATCGGGCCTCTACGCCGAACGGCTGCGGCTCGCCAATTCGAGCGATCATATCGTCTTGCCGGAAATCATTTCCAAGGAGCCGCTCGGCCCGGTCGTGCGCCAAGGCGACGATAAGTGGTTTACGGTCGTGAAATGGGTTCTGTTCGCGATGCTCAACGCCGAAGAATTGAACCTCACGCAGAAGAACATCGACGAGATGGTGAAGTCGACGAATCCGGAAATCAAACGCTTCGCCGGCAGCGAAGGCAATTACGGCGAACAGTTGGGCCTGACCAAGGACTGGGCGGTGCGCATCGTCAAGCTGGTGGGCAATTACGGTGAGTCATTCGAACGCAATGTGGGGCAGGGCTCGCCGCTGAAGATCGAACGCGGTCTCAACAAATTGTGGAACAAGGGCGGCATCCAATACGCCCCGCCGATCCGCTGAGCCAACACTGAGACCGGATCGCCGCCCCCGGCTGCGGCGGTCCGGCGCCGGACGCCATCGCACACGGTCGTCAGGCCGACGAGGGGAAAATGTCGATTGACCTTCCGGGCGGGTTGGCTCCCGCACGGGTTGCCTTTTACAACAACCCCAAGATCCGCAGCGTCGCCTATCAGGTCGCGCTGTTCGCGATTGTGGCATTTCTTATCTATGGTGCCGCCACCAACGCCATCGATCATCTTCAGCGCGCGCACATTGCGTCCGGATTCGGCTTTTGGGACAACACCGCCGGCTTCGATATCAGCCAGACCCTAATCGAATTCAGCTCGCAAACCTCGACCTATGGCCGCGCCTTCTGGGTGGGGCTGCTCAATACGCTTTTGGTGGCCGGCCTCGGCATCATATTCGCCACCATCCTCGGCTTCACCGTCGGCGTTTCACGGTTGTCGAAGAACTGGCTGGTGGCCAAGGCGGCCACCGGCTACGTCGAGACCATCCGCAATATCCCGCTGCTGCTGCAACTGCTGTTCTGGTACAACGCCGTCCTCAAGGCGCTGCCGGAAACGCGCGATAGCTTCGCCATCCCCGGCGGCGGCTTCCTCAACAATCGCGGGCTGGTGCTGCCCAACCCGATCGCGCAGGTGGGCGAGGGCGCTTTCGCGCTGATCATCCTGGCCGGGATCGTGGCGGCCGCGGTATTCCACATCTGGGCCAAGCGCCGCCAGCAGCAAACCGGCGAGCAGGCGCCGGTCTTCAAGATCGGCGCCGCGCTGGTGATCGTGCCGGCGGCGATCTTCGTGCTGGTGCACGGATTTCCGTTCACCTTCGATATGCCGCAGCGCGGGCGTTTCAACATCACCGGCGGCCTGCAAGTTCTGCCCGAGTTCGCCGCGCTGCTGTTCGGTCTGTCGATCTATACCGCGGCCTTCATCGCCGAAGTGGTGCGTGCCGGTATTCTGGCGGTGTCGCGCGGACAGAGCGAGGCGGCCTTTGCGCTGGGTTTGCGGCCGCGCACGACGCTGCGGCTGATCGTGCTGCCACAGGCGATGCGGGTCATCGTGCCGCCGCTGACTAGCCAGTATTTGAACCTGATCAAGAACTCCTCCCTGGCGGTCGCCGTCGGCTATCCCGATTTGGTGCAGGTGTTCACCGGCACGGTGCTTAACCAGACCGGGCAGGCGGTTGAAGTCGTCGCCATCACTATGGCGGTCTACCTCACCATCAGTCTGACGACCTCGCTGTTGATGAACATCTACAACAGCCGCATCGCGCTGGTGGAACGGTGAGGGCCAAGCCATGACCATGGCCGAAGGCGACCTCGCCGTCACCGAAATAAAATTCGTGAGTTCAGCGGTAATCGCGGGGCGCCCGCCGCCGGCGGCGATGTCCGGCGCTATCGGCTGGGTGCGGGCCAACCTGCTTTCGACGCCGTTCAACATCGCGCTCACCATCCTTATCGCCCTGCTGCTCGCCTGGGTGATCCCGGAACTCGTTAAGTTCCTGCTGATCGATGCGGTGTGGACCGGCAGCGACCGCGACGCCTGCCGCGAGGTCGTGCAGCACCGCGAGATCGGCGCCTGCTGGCCGTTCGTCTGGGAGCGCTGGTCTTATTTTGTCTATGGCTCCTATCCGATCCCGCAGCGCTGGCGGGTCGATGTGTTCTTCGCGATGCTGGCGATCGGCGTGGTGTGGATTCTCTGGTTGGAATCGCCGCGCCGCGATCTCGCCGCCGGTTATTTCTTCGTGGTGCTGCCGATCTGCTCGTTCGTGCTGCTGACCGGCTGGAGCGCGATCGGACTGCCGCCGGTCGACACCGTGCTGTGGGGCGGCATATTGGTCACCATCGTCGTGGCCTCGGTCGGCATTGTGCTGTCGCTGCCACTCGGCGTGCTGCTGGCTCTCGGACGGCGCTCGCATATGCCCACCGTCAAGTTTTTCTCGGTGACGTTCATAGAATTCGTGCGCGGCGTACCGCTGGTGACCATGTTGTTCATGGCGAGCGTCATGCTGCCATTGTTCGTGCCGGAACAGCTAGAACCGGACAAATTGCTGCGCGCGTTGATTGGCATCGGGCTGTTTGCCTCGGCCTATATGGCCGAGGTGGTGCGAGCCGGATTGCAGGCGATCCCCAAGGGCCAGTTCGAAGGCGCCATGGCGGTGGGCCTCGGCTACTGGCAGATGATGCGGCTCATCATCCTGCCGCAGGCGCTCAAGATTACCATCCCGAACATCGTCAACACCTATATCGGCCTGTTCAAGGACACGACGCTGGTCTTCATCGTCGGCATTTTCGATTTTCTGCGCACCATCGAGGTTGCCCGCATCGATCCGAAATGGGCGACGCCGGTGACCAGCAGCACCGGCTACGCGGTGGCGGCGATTTTCTATCTGATCTTCTGTT
>JBOHII010000227.1:0-4296 GCA_050725955.1 Pseudolabrys sp.
AGCTAAGAACCCGGGTGGCCGTCCCGCAAGGCGTTCTCAGCGGGACGGTTACTAGCCTTTCGGCTTGGACGGGGCAATTTCAGGGCCGATTCCGGCGGAATCGTGCCCGGTGGCGGTCGCCGCCGCAGCCTGCGCGCGCGCCTTCTGCTGCGCCTTGCGGCGCTTGAGGTTGTCGCGCAGTGCCGCCTTCAGGCGCTCCTCGCGCCCGGGACCGCCGGATTTGCCCTGTCCGCCCGTCATGGCCGCAGAGATAGAAGCCGCCGCCGGCGCCGGCAAGCGGGACCCTCGACATCGCGGGCCCGTTCGGATATTCGCATCGCGCACGTGCTGCCGTAGCTCAGTGGTAGAGCACCCCCTTGGTAAGGGGGAGGTCGAGTGTTCAATCCACTCCGGCAGCACCACTCCCCGGCCGCCCCACCCGCTCAGCCCGCCGCCGCCAGCGCCGGCGCCATCGGCACATTCGCGCGGCCGACCATATCGGCATAGTCGGCGATCGGCTTCGGCCGGCCGACAAAATAACCCTGGATCTCGTTGCAGGATTCGCTGGCCAGGAAATTGAGCTGCTCCGCGGTTTCCACGCCCTCCGCCACCACCGGCACATCAAGCCCGCGGCCGAGCGCAATGACCGCGCGCACGATGGTGGCGGCCTGCTGGCTGTGTTCGAGATTGGCGATGAACGATTGATCGATCTTTATTTTATCGAACGGGAACGACTGCAAATAGGACAGCGACGAATAGCCGGTTCCGAAATCGTCCATGGCGATGCGCACGCCGAGCGCCTTCAGCCGGCGCAGGATCGACACCGCGCGGTTGAAGTCGCCAACCAGGACGCCCTCGGTAATTTCCAGTTCGAGCCGCACCGGTGATAACCCGGTTTCCAGCAGAATCTGGTGCACCAGACTCGGCAGATCGCCGTGTTGGAATTGCACCGGCGACAGGTTGATCGCGATGTCGAGCGGCCGCGGCCAGGACGCCGCCTCGCGGCAGGCAGTGCGCAGGATCCATTCGCCGAGTTCCACGATGTTCCCGCTCTCCTCGGCGAGCGGAATGAAGGTGGCGGGCGATATCATGCCGTGGCGCGGATGATGCCAGCGCACGAGCGCCTCGAAGCCGGTGATCTCGCCGCCGATATGGGCCTGCGGCTGGAAGTGCAGTTCAACCTCACCACGCATGGTGGCAGTGCGCAAATCCTGTTGCAGCGCGCGCTTTTCACGCAGCTGCTGGTCCATCGACAGCTCAAAGAAGCGGATCGATCCGCGCGCCTGCGATTTCGCGCGGAACAAGGCCGCGTCGGTATTGGCGACCAAGGCCGTGGCGTCGGCGCCGTCCTGCGGAAAGACGGCGACGCCGACGGTCAATCCCACGCGGTGCGGATTGCCTTCGATGTCGATATCGGTATCGAGCGCCGCCAACAGTCTATCCGCCAGCGCCTCGGCGGTCGCCGGTTGCGGCCCGCTCGGCGTGATAACGCTGAATTCGTCGCCGCCGACGCGGGCGATGAACGCGCCCTGGCAGGCCTGCTCCAGCCGGCCCGCCACCTCGCGCAACAGCGTGTCGCCCGTCGCGTGGCCGAACACATCGTTGACCGTCTTGAAACGGTCGAGGTCGATGCTGAGCAGGGCAAAACTCTCCACCGAATTCTTGGCGAGTTCAATCGTGGCGCCGATGCATTCGTTGAACGCCGTGCGGTTTGGCAGCTCGGTGAGCGGGTCGTGGTGCGCCAAATGCGCAATGCGCTGCTCGTCGCGCTTGCGCTCGGTGAGGTCGTGGACAACGCTGATCAGATATTGCGGTTTGCCGTCGGCGTCTTTGACCGGCAGGCGGGTCGTCGTGACGATACGGGCGCCGTTGCCGGGCGTGACCACGACGTGCTCATTGCGGAAGATGATCTTTCCCGCGTCGGTCAATTTGCGGTCCTGCTCTTCGATCTGGTCGGCAGTAACCTTCGGCATGACGTCGTTCGGGCGTTTGCCAAGCATCGTATGACGATCGACGCCGAGGTATTGCTCGGCGGCGCGATTGATCAGCATATAGCGATGATCCTGTGCGCCTTTCACGATGATCGGCGACGGAACGTTCTCGATGATCGTATTGAGGAACGTGCGGGTATGCTCGAGCTCGCGCTCGGCTTTTCGGCGCTCGGTAACGTCTTCGTGCGTCGCCACCCAGCCTCCGCCTTTGACCGGCTGATTGACCACTGCGATGGTGCGGCCGTCCTTCAAATCGATGTTGACGGTGTGGGTATTGCCGCGCTTAAGCGCTGCTCGCAGATCGTCGTCGTAGCGGCCGGGATCGAGCGGGAAGGTGCCGGCGGCAATGCGCGCATCAAGCAGATCGCGGATGGTGCAGCCACGCCAGATGCGATTGGGGTCCATATTGTACATGGCGCGATAGCGCTCGTTCCAGACCAGCAGCCGGTTCTGTGCGTCGAACATGCACAGGCCCTGGATCATGTTGTTGATCGCGGCGTCGAGCAGCATGTTTCGCTCGGCGAGCTTGCGTCTGATTTGGCGGCCCGATAACGCGCCGGCCACGGTAACACTGAACAATGAGCCGGCGGCAACCGCCATGGCGATCGACAGCGACGTCAGCGACTGCGCATAGGCGTTGATGGCTTCCACCATCATCAGCGTGACGACAAAACCGGCCGCGCCGGCATAGCTGACCACTCGCCAGTGACGGTATCCGCGCCAGAATTTGCGTGTCGTCTGCATGAATCCACATACGGGCGGCTCGCAGCGCACGCCCAATAGTCCGCGATTTTCCACAACTTAAGAGGACCGGCTTTGGTTACGCGTTAATTTCCGCGAGCCAAAAATCGTTAATTGCCGATTAGCGATACGAAGACGTGAACGCGATCGCAATGATTTGGGCGAAAATCGCGGCGAGGCGGTAATTCAACGCGGCTTGAGGAAAGCGAAATCGCAGCCCTCATCGGCGCCGAGGATTTCCTGGGCGTAAAGCTTGGCGTAACCGCGCGTGGGCGGCTCGGCGGCCGGCTTGGCGGCGACGGCGCGCCGCTTGAGTTCCGCCGCGTCGACCGCGAGATCGATGCGGCGATCCTTCACCGAAAGACGGATGCGGTCGCCGTTCTTCACCAGGCTGAGCGGGCCGCCGGAGGCGGCATCCGGCGTCACGTGCAGCACGATGGTGCCGAAAGCTGTGCCGCTCATGCGCGCATCGGACACGCGCACCATATCCTTGACGCCCTTGACCGCGAGCTTCTTGGGGATCGGCAGATAGCCGGCTTCGGGCATGGCGGCGGCGGAATGCGGGCCGGCGTTCTGCAAAACGAGTATATCTTTTGCCTCGACGTCGAGCTTGGGATCGTCGATGCGCGCGGCGAGATCCTCCAGCGAGGAAAACACCACCGCCCTGCCCTCGAGTTCGAACAGATTGGAATCCGCTGCCGAGCGTTTGAGGATCGCGCCCCGTGGCGCCAGATTTCCGAACAGTGCGACCAGGCCGCCGTGCGGCTCCAGCGGCTTACTGCGTTCGGCGACGATGCTGCGATCGACCCAAGCTCCGGCATCGGCGTCGAGCCGCTCACCCAGCGTTTCGCCCGTCACCGTCATGACATCGAGGTGGAGCAAGTCTTTTAGTTCGCGCATCAGCGCGCCCATGCCGCCGGCGGCGAAGAAATCCTCCATGTAGCCGTTGCCGACCGGCTTGAGATTTACCAGCACCGGCGTCGTGTCGGACAATTCATTAAGCCGCTTGAGCGACACCGGCACGCCGGCGCGGCCGGCGATCGCCGTCAAGTGGATGATGCCGTTGGTCGAGCCGCCGATGGCGAGCAGCACGCGCAGCGCATTCTCCACCGACTTTTGATTGACGATCCTGTCCGGTGTCAGCGCAGACCCGATCAGCTTGACCGCCGCGGCGCCGGTCGCTTCCGCCGCGCGCAGGCGGTCGGCATGCACGGCGGGGATCGCGGCGCTGCCCGGCAGGATCATGCCGAGCGCCTCGGCAAGGCACGCCATGGTCGAAGCGGTGCCCATCACCGCGCACGTGCCGGCGGTGGTGGCGAGCTTGCCTTCGACTTCAGAAATCTCCTGGTCGTCGACCTTGCCGGCGCGGTATTGCGCCCAGAATCGGCGGCAGTCGGTGCAGGCCCCTAACCGCTCGCCGCGGTGGCGGCCGGTCATCATCGGCCCCGCCACCAACATGACCGCCGGGCGGCCGGCCGATATCGCGCCCATGAGCTGGGCCGGCACGGTCTTGTCGCAGCCGCCCATCAGCACCACCGCGTCCATGGGCTGGGCGCGCACCAGTTCCTCGGTGTCCATCGCCATC
>JBOHII010000228.1:0-3634 GCA_050725955.1 Pseudolabrys sp.
GAGCGACGCCCGCTCGGGCACCCGCGCCTGCGGCAATTGCGCAGCGATGCGCTCGCTGCGGGCGCGCTCGGTCTCGGTGCCCCACGGCAACACCAGTTCAAGCCCGGAAAGCGCCCGGCCGAGCGCGACCCAATTGGCCTGCGGCCATTGCTTGCTCGGCCGCGCGGTGGCGTGCAGAAACACCGCATAGCGCGCGTCCGGTGTCGCAAAGCGCGCGCGCGCAAGGCCGAAATCGGGCGCTCCCTGCGGCGCATAGCCGAGCGCCAGACCGCTGAGCTTGCGGTTGCGCTCGATCGCATGCTGCGCGCGGCTGACGCTGTGGCGGCGGTCGTAGAACGGCGAGGCCAACGGCTCGCGGATACTCGATGCGTCGTAGCCGTGCCGGCGGCCGTGCGCGAGCCGCGCGATGACCGCGGAGCGCAGCAGGCCCTGGCTGTCGACGATCTCATCGTAGTGCTGCGCCCTTATGTCGCGCAGGTTGCCGGCGATCTCAGCAAGCGTCGCCGGCGCGTACAGCGATTTTCGCCAGCGCCGCCAGGCGATCGGAATGACCGCCGCCACCGCCGGATGCAAGGCGACCAGCGGCGCGAAGGCCTCCTCCACCAGCCACGTGAAACGCGCGTCGGGACGCGCCTTTTGCGCTTCGGTCACCGCCGGCATGTGATGAATCACATCGCCCATCGACGACGTCTTGATGAAAAGGATATCGGCCATGGCGCCTCTGCCGGCGTCATATACCGAGCATTAAGCATGACCGCCATAACCATCGCCGCGCCGCTCACAGACTAAGCACTCTTTCGCCGTCGTTGGCTAAAATGCGGCGCAAATTCTAGGGACGTGGGCGATGACAATCCTGGTCACGGGCGGGGCCGGCTATATCGGCAGCCACATGGTGCACGAGCTCGTCGACGCCGGCGAAAGCGTGATCGTGCTCGACAACCTGTCGACCGGATTTCGCTTTCTCGTTCCCGGCAAGGTCCCTTTCGTCGCCGGCTCAACCGGCGACCGCGAGCTTGTGGCGCAGACGCTGCGCGAGCACGACGTGACCGCCGTCATCCATTTCGCCGCCTCGATCGTGGTCCCGGATTCGGTTACCGATCCGCTCGGCTATTACAACAACAACACCATGAACACCTGCAGCCTGCTCGACGTCGCCATCAAGGCGGGCGTGCAGCATTTCATCTTCTCCTCCACCGCCGCGGTCTACGGCAATCCCGCGCACGTTCCCGTGCGCGAAGATGCGGTTACCGCGCCGATCTCGCCCTATGGCAACTCCAAGCTCATGTCGGAGATCATGCTGCACGATGCCGGCAAGACGCATGGCTTGCGCTTCGTGGTCCTGCGTTACTTCAACGTCGCCGGCGCCGATCCAAAACTGCGTACCGGACAATCGACGCCGGCCGCCACCCATCTGATCAAGGTCGCGTGCGAAGCCGCGCTCGGCAAGCGCGCCAAGATCGACATCTACGGCACCGACTATCCGACGCCCGACGGCACCTGCATCCGCGACTACATCCACGTCAGCGATCTCGCGCGCGCACATTCAGCCGCCCTCGCTTATCTGCGCCGCGGCGGCAGCAGCACCACGTTCAATTGCGGCTACGGCCGCGGCGCCTCGGTGCTCGAGGTGATCGAGTCGGTGCGGCGCGTCAGCCGGCAGGATTTTCCGGTCACGGTCGCAGCCCGGCGCGCCGGTGACCCGGTCGCGCTGGTGGCCGATGTGACGCGCATCCGCTCGACGCTGGATTGGCGCCCGCAATTCGAGGACCTCAATACCATCGTCGCCCATGCCTTTGCCTGGGAACGGCGGCTGCCGGGCAAGCGCGAAAGCGTCCCGGCCTGAACGCTCGGCCGATCGCGGCGCGGGATTCAGCTTTTTACCCGGTTTTGACTTGAAATATCGGCCGTCAACAGGCATCCAGACGCCTGCTCCAGCCCGCATCCAATTGTGTCATAATCAAAGCCCGACAGAGGGCGGATGAACAACCAGACTATGCCATCGGCCGACGACGAGCATTACCGCGCCTATCCGCTGATCCGGCGGTTGGTGACCGAACAAGGCTTCGCGCATTGGCGCAAATACGCCATTGCGTTCGTCTTCATGGCGATCTCCGCCGGCTGCACGGCCCTCAGCGCTTATCTGATCGGCAATGTCATCAACGAGGCCTACGTCAATCACAACCTCACCGGCATTTTCATTCTCGGAGGCGTCACCGCCGCGCTGTTCACCGCCAAGGGGCTCGCCACTTACGGCCAGAGCGTAATTCTCTCGCAGATCGGCAACCGCATCGTCGCCGATAATCAGCGGGCCGTGTTCGCCAAGCTGCTCAATGAAGGGATCGGCTTCTTCTCCGACCGGCATTCGACCGAGTTCATCGCGCGCCTGAGCGCGGGCGCGGCAGCGGCAACCCAGGTCATCAACCTGCTGATCACATCGCTCGGGCGCGACCTGCTGTCGCTGATCGGGCTGGTGACGGTGATGGTGGTGCAGGATCCCTTCATGTCGATCATCAGCTTCGTGGTGGCGCCGCCGGCATTTTTTGTTTTGCGCAAACTGATCCGCCGCATCAAGACGATAGCGCGCAGTCAATTCCACGGCGGCACCCGCATCATTGAGACGCTGCAGGAAACCCTGCAAGGCATCCGCATCGTCAAGGCCTTCACGCTCGAAGAAACCATGCGCGAACGCTTCGACCGCAATGTCGCGGCGGTCGAGCACGAAGCCAACAAGATGGCGCGCGTCGCCAACCGCGCCAGCCCGCTGATGGAAACACTCGGCGGCATCGCCATCGCGATCGCCATCACCTACGGCGGCTATCGCGTGATCGCGACCGGCGCGACGCCTGGGCAGTTCTTTTCCTTCATCGCCGCCTTCCTGCTCGCCTATGAGCCGGCCAAGCGCCTGGCGCGATTGAACATCGAGCTCAACAGCGGACTGGTTGGCGTACGCATCCTTTTTGAAGTGCTCGATAGTCCGCCTAGCGAGCCGTCCGACTTCGGCAAACCGGCGTTGCAGATCAAAACCTCGCGTCTGGAATTCGACGACGTACACTTCGGCTATCGCAGCGACGAAGCAGTGCTGCGCGGCATCTCCTTCGTGGCGGAGCCGGGAAAGATGACCGCGCTGGTCGGGCCGTCGGGCGGCGGCAAATCGACCATTTTCAATCTGGTCCTGCGCTTCTACGACACCCAGCGCGGCAAGATCGCGATCGACGGGCAGGACATCACCCAAGTGTCGCGCCTCTCGCTGCGCCGTCATATCGCCTATGTCGGGCAGGACGTGTTCCTGTTCCGCGGCACCATTCGCGAGAACATCGCCTTCGGAAAACCCGGCGCCAGCGAGGACGAGATCGTGGCCGCCGCCAAGGGCGCCTTTACGCACGACTTAATAATGGCGTTCCAGCGCGGCTACGATACGCCGGTCGGCGAGCATGGGCTGCAATTGTCGGGCGGCCAGCGCCAGCGCGTCGCTATAGCGCGCGCCTTGATCAAGAACGCGCCCATCATCCTGCTCGACGAGGCCACCGCCGCGCTCGATTCGGAATCCGAACTGGCGGTGCGCGAGGCTATGGAGCATCTCTGCCAGGGCCGCACGACGCTCGCGATCGCGCATCGGCTGCACACGGTTTCGCAC
>JBOHII010000229.1:0-2877 GCA_050725955.1 Pseudolabrys sp.
GGTGCGGCGATGCGCGCCCGGTGCGCAGGCCGGATATCTCGGTTTTCAGCACGGCGAGCGCACCCTGCATCCGCCGCTTCACTTCATTGATGTCATGCGTCTCATTTGCCATGGCGGTCCCCGAACACTGCCGTTAGCCGGCGAGCCGGACTTAATTCTCCGTCGTTGAGCCGGTCCGTTAGCGCTGCCGGTTGCCGACGATCGTCGCCCGGCCTTGACCACGCAGCACAGCCTCGATTCCGCCTTTCTCGCGGATCGAGAAGATGATGATAGGCATACGGTTTTCCCGGGCAAGCGCGAAGGCGGTGGAATCCATCACCCGCAGGTCCTTCTCGATCGCTTCCTGGTGGCCCAGCCGGTCGTAGCGTTTGGCGTTTTTGTCTTTCTTGGGGTCGGCGGTGTAGACGCCATCGACATTGGTGGCCTTGAGCACCGCCTGGGCTTCGAGCTCGGCGGCACGCAACACCGCCGTGGTATCGGTCGTGAAGAACGGATTACCGCTCCCGGCGGCCAGCAGCACGATGCGGCCCTTGCCGAGGTTCTTCATGGCGCGCTTGCGGTTATAGGTCTCGCAGACCGTGGTCATGGCAAGCGCCGACAGCGTGCGCGCCTCGTGCCCTTTGCGCTCGATGGCGGCTTCCAGCACCAGGCAGTTCATCACCGTCGCCAGCATGCCCATGGTGTCGCCCACCGGCCGCGGCACGCCGCTACCGGAGACTTCGACCCCGCGGAAAATATTGCCGCCGCCGACCACCACGCCAAGTTCGACGCCGCACTTGGCCGCCGCCACCAGGTCGGTGGCGAGTCGCTCGACCGTTTTCTGATCGATGCCGAATTCCTTGCCGCCGGTGAGTGCTTCGCCGGACAGTTTTAATATGACGCGTCGGTAGAGCGGATCACTCATGCGCTGCGATCCTCATTTTCCTGCGCATGATCAAATCCGAAAAGCGGTCCCTACTTTTCGGGATCATGCGCGGGCCGCCGAACATTGACCGGCGACGGCCCAGCTTTGACCGGCGGCAGCCGCAACTCAAGCAGCGACTTCGGCTTCCTGCTTATCAATTCCCTCGCCGAGGGCGAACCGCACGAAGCCGGCGATCTTTATCGGTCCACCCACCTTGCCTTCGGCTTCCTTCAGCGCATGCCCGACTGTCTTCTTATCGTCGTGCACGTAGGGCTGTTCGAGCAGACAGACCTCCTTATAGAAGGTCTTCAAGCCCGACTCGACGATCTTGTCGATCATATTGGCGGGTTTTCCCTGCGCCTTGAACTTTTCGGCCAGCACATCCTTCTCGCGCGCAACGACAGCCGGATCGAGCCCGGCGGCATCGACCGCCTGTGGATTGGAGGCGGCCACATGCATGGCGACCAAGCGGCCGAGCGCCTTGAGCTCATCCGCCTTGCCGGGCGATTCGAGCGCCACCAGGACGCCGATCTTGCCGAGGCCGTCGCTGAGCGAGCTGTGCACGTAGGAGCCGATGGCGCCGGTCGCGACAGACAACGACGCCGCACGCCGCAGCGTCATGTTTTCGCCGATCTTGGCGATCGTATCGCTGATGGCCTCGGCGATGGTGATCGAGCCGGCCTTGGCCGCCTTGATTTTCTCGACATCGGCGCCCACGTGGAGCGCGACGTCGGCGATCATCTTGACCAGACCCTGGAACAGGTCGTTGCGCGCGACAAAGTCGGTTTCCGAATTGACCTCGACCACCACGCCTTTGTTACCCTGCACCAACACGCCGATGAGGCCTTCCGCCGCAACGCGGCCGGCCTTCTTGGCCGCTTTCGCCAGACCCTTCTTGCGCAGCCAGTCCTGCGCCGCCTGCATGTCGCCGGTGCTTTCGGTGAGCGCAGCCTTGCAATCCATCATGCCGGCGCCTGTCGACTCGCGCAGCTCCTTGACCATCTGGGCGGTAATATTCGCCATTCTCAGTCCTCGTTCTTCAATCGCGGCGCCGGCTACTCCGCCGTCAGTTCCTTGGCCTTGGCGACCCAGCCGGGGACGCGGCCGGGCAGACCGACCTCCTCGCCGACATTGTGGGCCGCCTTCTCATTGAGCTCGGCAATCTGCGTGTAGTGGAAGATGCCGAGATCGTTGAGCTGTTTCTCGATCGCCGGCGAAATGCCGGGCAACTTCTTGAGGTCGTCGGCGACGCCGCGCGGCCCCGGCAGTTGCTCGAAGCCGAGATCGCTAAGCGCGGGCGCCGTCGGCACCGGCTCCACGATTGGCTTTTCGGCGGCGCCGGCATCGACGCCCATTTCTCCCTGCGCGCGCGAAATTCCGTCGATCGCGGCTTTCGCCACCAGATCGCAGTAGAGCAAGAGCGCACGGCTGGCGTCGTCATTGCCCGGCACGACATAAGTAATGCCGGCCGGATCGGAATTTGTGTCGACGATGGCGGCGACCGGAATATTCAGCCGGCGCGCTTCCTTGATCGCGATGTCTTCTTTGTTGGTGTCGATCACGAACAGCAGGTCGGGCACGCCGCCCATGTCCTTGATGCCGCCGAGCGAGCGGTCGAGCTTGTCGCGCTCGCGCTGCATGGTGAGGCGCTCTTTCTTGGTGTAGCCGCCGGACTCGCCGGAGTTGAGCATCTCGTCGAGCTTGCGCAGGCGCGAAATCGAGCCCGAAATCGTTTTCCAGTTGGTCAGCGTGCCGCCGAGCCAGCGCGAGTTGACGTAATACTGCGCCGACTGCTTGGCGGCGGCGGCAATCGCATCCTGCGCCTGCCGCTTGGTGCCGACGAACAGGATGCGGCCGCCCTTGGCGACGGTATCGCTGACGGCCTGCAGCGCGCGATGCAGCATCGGCACGCTCTGGGCAAGATCGATGATGTGAATATTGTTGCGGGTGCCGAAGATGTAACTGCCCATCTT
>JBOHII010000230.1:0-13004 GCA_050725955.1 Pseudolabrys sp.
GGCGCAGGATGTCGGCATGCCGTTGATCGCCGAGTATGCCAAGCGCTTCGGCGTCTATGATGAGTTGCCGCCCTATCTGTCGTTTGCCTTGGGCGCCGGCGAAACCACGCTGCTGCGCATGGTCACCGCCTACGGCATGTTCGACAATGGCGGCCGCCGCATCAAGCCGACGTTGATCGACCGAATCCAGGACCGTTACGGCCACACCGTCTACCGCCACGACGAGCGCGAGTGCATCGGCTGTGACGCCAAGAAATGGGACAACCAGCCGGAGCCCTCGCTGATCGACCGGCGCGACCAGGTGCTCGACCCGATGACCGCCTATCAGATCACCTCAATGATGGAAGGCGTGGTGCTGCGCGGTACGGCGGCCGGCGTCGGCTTCCAAAAGGAAGTCGGCAAGCCGATCGCCGGCAAGACCGGCACCACCAGCGATTACAAGGACGCCTGGTTTATCGGCTTCACGCCGGACATCGTGGTCGGCGTCTATATTGGCTACGACAAACCGCGAACGCTCGGACGCGGCATGACCGGCGGTCAAGTGGCGGCACCGGTCGTGAAGAATTTCATGAAAGTCGCGCTCGCCGACAAGCCGGCGGTGCCGTTCCGCGTGCCGCCCGGCATCAAACTGGTGCGCGTGGACCTCAAGACCGGGCAGCGCGCCGGCCCCGGCAGCGAGAAGGTGATCCTGGAAGCGTTCAAGCCCGGTACCGCGCCGCCCGACAGCTATTCAGTGGTTGGCTATGGCAGCGGCCAAGGCGGTCAGTCATGGGGTGCTGGCCCGCCGCCCGATGCCGATCGCGCCGTGCGTTCGGGGACGGGCGGGCTATATTGAGTCCGGCATCGGCGCTGAGAGTTGCGCCGCCCGGCTTGCGACGTTAAATCCCCTCTCTCGATCGAATCGAATAGCCGCTTTGACGGCATCGGAATGACCATGCGCGCGGAAACCCAAGGCCTCGTCGAAGAAATCAAGCAGTCCGTGCGGCTGCTGAGGAGGCATCTTTGACGTCGAGACCGCGCAACGCCGCCTCGCCGAACTGAACAAAGAGGCGGAAGACCCCAATCTGTGGAGCGACCAGTCGCGCGGCCAACGCGTGATGCGCGAGCGCGACGCGCTGGATGACCGGCTCTCGGCCATCGGCCGCATCGAGCAGGAGTTATCCGACCAACTCACCATGATCGAGCTGGGCGAGGCGGAGAAGGACGACAAGACCGTAGCCGAGGCTGAAGCCGCGCTCAAACGCTTGAAGGTCGAAGTTGCGCGGCGCGAGCTGGAAGCGCTGCTCTCCGGCGAGGCCGACGCCAACGACAGCTATCTCGAAGTGCATGCCGGCTCTGGCGGCACCGAAAGCCAGGACTGGGCCAGCATGCTCATGCGCATGTATGTGCGCTGGGCGGAGGCGCACGGCTACAAAGTGGAGTGGATCGAGGAGACCGAAGGCGAGGGCGCCGGCATCAAGTCGGCGACCGTGATGATCAAGGGCCACAATGCCTATGGCTGGCTCAAGAGCGAGAATGGCGTGCACCGCCTGGTGCGCATCTCGCCGTTCGACGCCAATGCGCGCCGGCACACCTCGTTCGCCGGCGTTACCGTCTATCCGGTGGTCGACGACCGCATCAAGATCGACATCAATGAGAACGATGTGCGCACCGACGTCATGCGCTCGGGCGGCGCCGGCGGCCAACACGTCAACAAAACCGAGTCGGCGGTGCGGCTTACCCACATCCCGACCAACATCGTGGTGAAATGCCAGCAGGATCGGTCGCAGCACCGCAACCGGGCCATGGCCTGGGACATGCTGCGCGCCAAGCTGTTCGAGGCGGACATGAAACGGCGCGAGGAAAAGGCGGCCTCCGATCAGGCGGCCAAGACCGATATCGGCTGGGGCCACCAGATCCGCTCTTACGTCTTGCAGCCCTATCAGATGGTCAAGGATTTGCGCACCGGCGTTTCGACCTCCAACACGGCGGGCGTGCTCGACGGCGATCTCGACGCGTTCATGCAGGCGGCGCTGGCGCAGAAGGCGTTCGGCGGCGGGCCGGAGCAGGTCGAAGATGTGGAGTAGGGTCTAACTCGACAGCGCGCTGCCAAGCCGCACGCCGGCACGCAGGAATTTCTGCGGATCGACCGCTTCGCCGTTGATCCGCGTTTCGTAATGCAGATGCGGGCCGGTGGAGCGCCCGGTCGAGCCGATCTTGCCGATCACTTCGCCGATACGCACGGATTGGCCGACCTTCACGTCGATCTCCGAAAGATGGCCGTAGCGGGTGGCGAACCCATTTCCGTGATTGATTTCGACCATGTTGCCGTAACCACCTTCACGGCCTGCGATGGTGACCTTGCCGGCGGCGGTGGCGTGGACCGGCTCACCGATCTCGCCACGCAGGTCGATACCGGTATGGATGGCGGGCCGACCCAGGAAAGGGTCCATGCGCATGCCGAACGGCGAGCTCATATCGACTTCACCGGCGACCGGTTTGCGCACCGGCACGGCGACCAAAGTGTGGGCATATTGATTGATCTCGGCGCGCGCGACATTGATGCGGTAGAGTTGGCGCTCGAAGGCGCTTGCGCCCGAGCGCGGCGCTTTCACCGCGACGAATGGTCCGCCGACTCCGGCGCCTCCCGCGCGTTTTGCAGGATCGACGCCGAGATCGTTGAGTACACTGCGCATGCGGCGCGCCTTTGAGTCCATCCGTTCTTCCATGGTGGTCAACACGGCGGTCTGCCGGCGATCGACATTGTCGAGCGCGGCCGAAACGCGGCCGAGAATGCCATCGAGCCCGCCGGCATCGCTGCGGCGGGCGATGCGCGTCATGGTCGCCGGCAAATCGCGCGATTCAAGCCGCGCCTCGCGGTCGGGCGGCGCCTTGAAAATCACGGTGTCGTTGATTGGGGAGGCCTTGAGCGGCCGGTCGGTCGGGGCTGATGCGGGCAGCGCGGTACGCCCGGTCCGGATCGAGTCGATGGTGGCCGTGTCGCCGCCAAGCGCCGCGGTGCGTTGCTCCAAGGTCGCCTGTCGCTGCAAAAGCGAGCTGAGCTTTTGCTCGAATTGCTCCTGGTCGAGCAGTTGCCGGCTGGTGATGCGATCGACCTGGCCGCGCAATTCGGCGATGCGGTCCTCATAGGCGAATTGCATCTGCGCCTGCCGGCCGATCAGGCGCGTGAGTACGTCCTCGCGGAAGGCGAAATAGGTTCCGGTCGCAATCGACCATACAGCCATAACCACGAGCGTGCCGACGACGATCCAGAATGCAACCGGGCCGACGCGAACTTGGCGCCCGCCGTGCGTAAAAGTGTAGTCGCCGTGCTCTCGGTGCAGGTGGCGCGACATGGCGGCGGCGGATTGTGCGCGAGGTTGCGCGGGGCGGCCGGGATGACCGGCGGCCGGATAATACGATTGCGACGGATGCGACATTGACGCTCCACGCCGGTTCGGGCGCGGCCGAAGCCGGTGAACCAGCCCGTCGATATCAGTCGGTTATGGTTAAAAAAGCGGAAATTCGCGGCATTTGCCTCTGCTATGGCTTCGGAGCGGACCAATTTACAGGGCTTTCACCGTCTCCAGTACATCTTCGGCGTGCCCGGGCACGCTCACCTTCGGCCAGATGCGGACGATGCGGCCCGTCCCGTCGATCAGAAAAGTCGTGCGGATGACGCCCATGAACTTGCGCCCATACATCGATTTCTCGCCCCAAGCACCATAAGCTTTGAGCATCTCGCGCGCCTCGTCAGAGGCGAGCGCGATGGTGAGTTTATGCTTGGATTTGAATTTGTCTTGCGTCTTCACCGAATCGGCCGAGACACCGAGAATATCGGTGCCGGCTTTGCCGAAGGCGGCTCGCAGGCCTGAAAAAGCAATGGCTTCCTTGGTGCAGCCGGGGGTATCGGCCTTCGGGTAGAAATAGAGGACGAGGTTGCGGCCTTTGAAATCCTTCAACGATATTGCCGTTCCGCCATCGCGCTGCAAAGTAAATGTCGGCGCCTTCGACCCTGCGGCCAATTCGCGGCCCATATGCCTTCCTTTCGTCGTTTTCGACCCGTCAATGTTGGAATTGCCAGTTGCGTCAGGGGGGCGCAAGTGGTTCCACGACTTGGTGCCGCGAGCCGTTGAGGACAAAGTCCCAGCCGATGGCGACATTCGCGCGACGCGCCGGACGAGGAGCGCCCCATAGGGCATGACACCGAGCGACCACGATCATAGGCACCGGCATCCAGCCCACCACGCAACGGGTGCGGGCCATCAGCCGCATCATGATCATCGTGCCGGACATCATGAGCGGCATCGCGCGACGTCCAAACCCGGGCGGCGGCGATGGGGCGGGCTGCGTCGTGGTGTGGTCAGATTTCTGCGTCAGCGGTGGATGAAGCGGCTGTTCTGGACCGCGACGCTTGGCGTCGCGGTCGTTGCGGTGGTCTTGGCCGGCCTGTGGTGGCGCCTCAACAGCGGCCCGATCGAGCTCGACATGGCGACGCCGTGGCTGAAGGCGGCGATTGAAAAGAATTTCGGCGGCAAGCAAACCGTTTCGGTCGGCGGCACGCAGATCGAGCGCGACGAAAACGGCCGCACGTCGTTGCGCCTGCGCGATATCGTCGTGCGCGACGCCGACGGGACTGTGGTTGCGACTGCGCCGAAAGCGGAAGTGGGCATTTCCGGCATCGGCTTGCTCTCTGGAAAAGTGCGCGCCGCAAGTCTCAATCTGGTCGGCGCTGAATTGGCGGTGCGGATCGAAACCGATGGCCGTGTCACCGTTTTCGCCGGGGCCGACAAGCGGCCGATCGCTACCGCCGCCCCAACTCCACCGCCGACGCTCGCGCCGGCCCAGCCGGGCCACACCAACGCGCTGGTGCCGCAGGGCGTTTTACGAGCCGGTTTGCAGGACGCCGCAGGCATAATGAGCTGGATCGATGGTTTGGGTGCGACCGGCCTCGATGGGCACGATCTGCGTGAACTCGGCCTCAAGAACGGCAATCTGATTGTCGACGATCGGCGCAACGGCAAGCGCTGGACGTTCAGCCGGATCAATGTGAGCTTGACGCGGCCGACGCAGGGCGGAGTGATATTCCGTCTGGCATCCGACAATCCCAAACGCCCGTGGGTCATCACCGCCGCGATGCGGCCGCTCAGCGAAGGCGTGCGTGCGGTCGGCATCGAAGCGCGGCATGTTGCATTTAGCGACATTCTGCTGGCCATGCGCCTGAACGAAGGCGACATCGAAGCGGACATGCCGCTGTCGGCGAGCGTGCGCGCGGAGATATCGTCCGACGGCACGCTGCAGCGGCTGCAGGGTCAGGTGCTCGCGGATGAGGGCACCATCGTCGATCACAATGCCGAAAATGCCAGCGTGAAGATCGATCGCGCCGATATCCGGTTTAATTGGGAAGCGCGGCAGCGGGCCTTGATCATCCCGTTTCAGATCCAATCCGGCGGCAATCAATTCACCATGCGCGCCGCATTGGAGGCGCCGGCCGAGCAGAATGGCGTCTGGCTGGTCAGCGTCGCGCGTGGCGATCCGGTGATCGACCCGGTGATTCTGGCTTCGGCGGGGAAGTCCGACGAGGAAGGTATTGCCATCAACCGCGTCGCGGTGCGCGCGCGCATCGACACGGTGCATCACCGCATCGATCTCGATCAGGGCGACTTCGCCCGCATCGATACGCGGCCGCTGTACAACATCGCCGTCGCCATTACCGGCAGCCTCGATTACTCGGGCGCCGAGCCGCATCTGGCATTCGGCGTCGCCGGGACGCGCATGCCGACGGCGATCATGAAACGGATGTGGCCGGTGTTCATCGCTGCGCCAGTGCGCGACTGGGTCGAGAAGCATATTTCCGGCGGCGTGGTCGAGCGCGTCGTGATCGCCGGCAATGCGCTGCTGGAGAACTTCAAGGCCACTGGCGCGCTGATGCCCGAGGAGGGCCTGTCCGTCGATATCGAAACCAGCGGCACGACGTTGCGGCCGCTCGCCTCGCTGCCGGCGATCCGCGACGCCGACCTCACGGTTCACATCACCGGCGCCAATGCCGCGGTCAACCTCGGGCGCGGCACCGTGGAAGTGACGCCGGGGCGCAAGCTCAATATTGCCAGCGGTGTATTCGAAGTGCCGGACACCCATATTAAGCCAGCGCCGGCGCGCGTGCACTTCCGCATCGACGGAACAATGCCGGCGGCGGCGGCGTTGCTGGCCAGCGATGCGCTGCGCGACAAATTCGGTATCGCGCTCGATCCGGCCTCGAGCCGAGGCACCATCGCCGCCCAGGTCGCGGTCAATTTGGTGCTCGGGCGCGACTTTGCCAAGAATGCCGCGACCTATGCCATTACCGCGGATCTCGCCAATTTCGCCGCCGACAAAATGCTGCTGGGTCAAAAGGTCGAAGCCTCGTCGCTGCGGGTGACCGCATCCACCGACGGCTACCAGATCACCGGCGATGCCAAGGTCAACGGCCTGCCGGCCACCATCGATCTGAGCAAGAAAAAAGGCGATGCGGTTGCCGAATTGCGAATGCAGGCGATGCTCGACGAACCAGCGCGCCGTCGGCTCGGCATCGATTTCGGCAGCGCTGTCACCGGCACGATCCCCATCAAGCTCACGACGCAGATCCGCGACGACGGCAAGGACGCGCCGATGAGCGTGAGCGCCGATCTAACGCCGGTGAAGATCGACAACCTGTTCCCAGGCTGGGTGAAGCCGGCCGGCAAGCCGGCGCGCGCGACATACACGATGGTCAAAACTGCGCAGACTACGCGTTTCGACGACCTCACCATCGCCGGTCCGGGCGTGAACGTGAAGGGCTCGGTCGAGGTCAACGGCGCAAGCGAACTGGTGTCGGCCAATTTTCCGGTGTTCGGGGTATCGGAAGGCGATAAGGTTTCGCTCAAGGCCGACCGCGGCAGCGACGGCGTGCTGCGCGTGGTGATGCGCGGCGACATTCTCGATGGGACGAATTTCGTCAAATCATCGCTCTCCGGAGTGACGGCGGAAAAATCCAAGAGCAAACAGGTGGATCTCGATCTCGACATCAAGGTCGCCACCGTCATCGGCTACAACGGTGAAACGCTGCGTGGCCTCGACCTCAAACTCATTCGCCGCGGCGGCCGCATCC
This sequence comes from Pseudolabrys sp., assembly GCA_050725955.1. Lineage (GTDB taxonomy): Bacteria > Pseudomonadota > Alphaproteobacteria > Rhizobiales > Xanthobacteraceae > Pseudolabrys. Next base: position 7,106 of record JBOHII010000230.1, read on the forward strand.
GCAGCTTTGCGATGAGCTCAAAAATCGGCCGCGACACGCCGCTCAATGGCGATCTGCGCCTGCGCGCCAGCGATAATCACCAGGTCATCTTTTTCGAGACCGACGATGCCGGCGCGCTGTTCCGGTTCACCGACATGTATCCACGCATGTTCGGAGGACAAATGTGGGTGGCAATGGACCCGCCGACACCGGACCGCTCGCCGCAGGTCGGCACTTTGTATATACGCAATTTCGTCGTGCGCGGGGAACCCGGGCTCGATCGCATCGTTGCCGGCGCACCCGGTCAGGGCAGGAACGGCGTGGAATTTTCCGAGATGCATTGCGAATTCACGCGTGTGCCCGGTCGCATGTCGGTGCGCGATGGCGTCGTACGCGGGCCGGTGGTGGGCGCGACCATCGAGGGGCAGATCGATTACGCCAAGAACGACGTGCACCTGCGCGGGACGTTCGTGCCATTCTACGGCCTCAACAACATGTTCGGACAAATCCCGATTGTCGGTCTATTCCTCGGCGGCGGCAGCAACGAGGGCCTGCTCGGTATCACCTACGAGGCGGTCGGCCCGCCAAGCTCGCCGCGAATTACGGTCAATCCGGTGACCGCGATCGCGCCCGGTCTGTTGCGCAAGTTCATCCCGTCGCCGAGCAGTTTCGACAGCAATTTTATTCCGCAGGCGCAGTGATCCGCCTCATCCTGAGGAAGGCGCGTCACGCCCGTCTCGAAGGATGGGCGGCCCCATGGTTCAAGACAAGTCGCTTTGCGACGTTTCTCACCATGAGGCCGATTAGGCTCACTTCGGCTTGAGCAACACGTGCTTCTTGCGGCCAAGCGAAAGCTTGATCACGCCTTCGGTCAGGTCTTTCGCCGTCAGCAACAGCTTGTCGTCGGTCACGGTGGCATCATTGACCCTAAGTCCGCCGGCTTTGATTTGGCGGCGAGCTTCGCTGTTGGACGCGACCAGTGCGGCCTTCTCGGCAAACGCGGTGAGCACGCCGAGGCCTTTGTCGATTTCGGCGCGCGCGATTTCGATCGTCGGCAATGTCTCGGCCAGCGCGCCTTCTTCGAAAGTCTTGCGCGCGGTGCCGGCGGCTTCTTCGGCGGCCGCGCGGCCGTGTACGAGTGCCGTCGCTTCGGTGGCGAGCACCTTCTTCGCCTCGTTGATGTCCTGGCCTTTCAGCGCGGCGAGGCGGCCGATTTCTCCGAGCGGCAATTTGGTGAACAGCTTGAGAAAACGGATTACGTCGCCATCATCGGTGTTGCGCCAATATTGCCAGTAGTCGTAGGCGCTCACCAGATTGTCGTCGAGCCAAACGGCGCCGGCGGCGGTCTTACCCATCTTGGCGCCTGACACAGTGGTGATCAGCGGCGCGGTGAGCGCAAACATCTGCGCGTTCAACATGCGGCGGCCGAGATCGATGCCATTGATGATGTTGCCCCACTGATCGGAACCGCCCATCTGCAGCGCGCAGCCATGGCGTTTGTGCAGTTCGACGAAATCGTAGGCTTGCAAAACCATGTAGTTGAATTCCAGAAATGAAAGTTCCTGATGGCGGTCGAGCCGCAGCTTCACCGAATCGAAGGAGAGCATGCGGTTGACCGAAAAGTGCCGGCCGACGTCACGCAAAAAATCGATGTAGTTGAGCTTGTTCAGCCAGTCGGCATTGTTGGCCATGATGGCGTTGCCGCCGGCGCCTTCGAATTTCAGGAACTTGGAAAAGATCGCGCGGATGCCGGTGAGGTTCTGCTCGATTGTCTCTTCGGTGAGGATGCGCCGGCTCTCGTCTTTGCCGGACGGATCGCCAACCCGGGTGGTGCCGCCGCCCATCAACGCGATCGGCTTATGCCCGGTCTGTTGCATCCAATGGAGCATCATGATCGGCAGCAACGAGCCGACATGCAGCGAAGCTGCCGTGCAATCAAATCCGATATAGCCGGTGACGGTGCCTTCCTTGGCGCGAGCGTCCAGCACCTCAGGTTCCGAGACCTGGTGGATGAAGCCGCGGTCGGCGAGAACGTTAAGGAATTCGGACTTATAGGCGCTCATTGAAGATACTCGGCGCGGCTGTTCGCTTCCCTAGGGCGGGTGGTGTAACAGGTCCGGCGTTGGATTCAACTCGCGGGGGGAATGGCGTTGGGGGCGGTGAAGGCCATAGGCCTGATGAGCGGGACCTCGCTCGATGGCGTCGATGTGGCGCTGATCGAGACCGATGGCGAGCGGATCGCCGGCTTCGGGCCGACCGGCTATCGGCCTTATGCGGACGGCGAGCAGGCCCTGCTGCGGCAGGCGCTGCAAGAAGGTGCCCGCCTGACCGACCGCGCCGCGCGACCGGGCGCGTTGGCCGAAGCCGATGCCTTCGTGACCCGCGTCCATGCCGAGACGGTCGAGGCCTTTCTCGCCACCGAGCATATCGACAAGGCCGCCATTGCCGTCGTCGGGTTCCACGGCCAAACCGTGCTGCATCGGCCGTCGGCGCGGTTGACTGCGCAGATCGGTGACGGCGCGGCGCTCGGCCGTCGGCTGGGGCTGCCGGTCGCTTATGATTTTCGCGCCGCCGATGTCGCTGCGGGCGGGCAAGGCGCGCCGCTGGTGCCGGTGTTCCACCAGGCGATCGCTCGCGATCTCGACCGCCCGCATCCGATTGCGGTGCTCAATGTAGGCGGCGTCGCTAATGTCACCTATGTCGACGGCGGCAATCCGGTCGCCTGCGATACCGGACCCGGCAATGCGCTGATCGACGATTTTATGCGCGCGCGCACCGGCGCGCCGCTCGACCGCGATGGCGACCAAGCGGCCAAAGGCCGCGTCGACGAAGCCTTTGTCGCGCGCGTATTGGCGGATCGCTTCTTTAATCTGCCCTGTCCGAAATCGCTGGATCGCAATGCGTTCGCCTTTGCCAATATCGGGCTGCCGGATTTTTCCGTCGCCGACGGCGCTGCGACCCTGTCGGCGCTGACTGCGGCAGCGGTTGCGCGCATCGTGCCGCAACTTCCGGCCGCGCCACGCGCCTGGATTGTGGTGGGCGGCGGGGCGCGCAATCCTACCCTTATGAGAATGTTGGCCGAGCGGCTCAAACCGGCGACGGTGGAAACCGGCGATGCGGTGGGCTGGTCGTCGCAATCGATCGAAGCGCAGGCCTTCGGTTACGTTGCGGTGCGCTGCACGCGCGGCTTGCCGCTCACGTTTCCGAGCACGACCGGCGTGGCGCAGCCAATGCGGGGTGGCGTCCTCGTTGTCCCGCGCAGTTGACCCAATGCCCGATCTAGCGCAGGTTTGGCCGCCTGTTGTAAGCTTCGCCGTGACCGCGCTCGCAGCTAACGATCGGGGAATCACACTCAGAATTCATGCACACGGGTTGGCCGCGGCACAAAAATCGACAACCAGGTGCCAGCATCAGCGAAAACTGTATTGTGTGCGGCAAAGCTGGGGTTTCCGGTAGCGTGACGATCGGCAACCGCGTACGGATTGGCGGTGGCGTGGGTGTCGGCGATCATTTGCGTATTGGCGATCAGGCGGTGATCGGCGCGGGTTCCGGGGTCGCCTCTAACGTGGCGGCCGGTGTCTTTGTATCCGGCTATCCTGCGATCCCGCATCAACGCACATTGGAGCAATACATATATGCGAGCCGGCAAAAGCGGCTGCATGAAAAGGTGGAAAGCTTGGCGTTTCGTCTCGACGAGGTGGAGCGAGTGAACAAGGAGTGATGGGGGCTCAATCGTTATGAGTGACGTAGCAAGCGACGTGATCGCGATCATTACAAAAAAGAAGCGGGTGGATAAGCCGAATGTCGAGCTGTCCGACCGGCTGGAAGATTTGGGCCTTGAATCGCTCGATGCCGTAGAGATGATTTTCGATCTCGAAGAGAAGTTTGATATTCAGATTCCATACAACGCCAATACGAATAATCCGCGTACCGAATTCGATACCGTGGGCGACGTCGTCAACGCCATCGAAAATCTGGTCGCCAAAAAGAAGTCGTGACCGAGGTGAGCCGTGTCGTCGTTACCGGACTCGGGGTCGTCTCTCCGCTTGGCCACAACGCGGCCGGTTACTGGGACTACCTCAAGCAGGGTGTCAGTGGGCTCGGTCCGATCACCCTGGCCGCGACGCCGGAAGAGCTGACGCAGAAAGTTGCGGGTGAAGTCAAGGGTTTCGACCCGCTGCGGCATTTTGAGGAGCGTCAGCTTTCCACGCTTGATCGCGTCTCGCAATTCGCGGTGGTGGCCGCGCGCGAGGCGATCACGCAAGCGGGTATCACCTTCGATATGCCGCTGTCGGCGCGGACCGCGAGCATTATCGGCACCGGTACTGGCGGCCAGACCACGCATGACGACAGCTTTCGTCGTGTGTATCTGGAAAAAAAGACGCGCGTGTTTCCGCTGACCATCCCCAAGTTGATGGTGAATGCTCCGGCGAGCCAGGTTTCCATGTTTTGTGGATTACGCGGGCCTGCATTCGCGGTTGCGAGCGCCTGCGCATCGGCCACACATGCGATCGGCCTTGCGTTCCAGATGGTGCGGTCGGGGCAGGTCGATTGCGCCGTTACCGGCGGGGCCGAGGCCTGCATTACCTTTGGGACGGTGCGCGGCTGGGAAGCTATGCGCGTGATGGCGCCGGAAGTCTGCCGTCCGTTCTCGATCGATCGTAAAGGTTTGATTCTCGGCGAGGGAGCCGCGGTCGTGGTGCTGGAGCCCTTGGAACGCGCGCAAGCGCGCGGCGCGACCATCCTCGGCGAAATCGCCGGCTTTGGCATGAGCGCAGACGCCGCCGATCTGACCGCGCCCGATCTGGACGGCATGACGCGCGCGATGGAAAGCGCGCTCGCCGACGGCAAGTTGGCGCCGCAGGACGTCCAATATATTAATGCCCATGGCACCGGCACTGCGGCCAACGACGTTACCGAGACAAAGGCACTGCATAAAACATTCGGTGCGCATGCCGGGAAATTGGCGGTGTCGTCGACCAAATCCATGGTCGGGCATGCACTCGGCGCTGCCGGCGCGCTGGAATTGGTGGCGACCGTGCTGGCGATGCGCGACGGCATCGCTCCGCCGACCATCGGCTATCTCGGCCCCGATCCGGCTTGCGACCTCGATTACGTGCCAAATAAATCGCGCGCGATGTCGATCGAGGCGGCGCTGTCGAATTCGTTCGCTTTCGGCGGGCTCAATGCCGTGCTGGCCGTGAAGAAGTTCTCTTAGGCGGCTGTCGGCTTACGGTCGGACTTCAATCGCTTGTCGAGATAGGCGCAGATATTGGTGAGCAATGGCTCGACCTTGCCGTCAAAGAAATGATTGGCGCCCGGGATCACCTTCTGCTCGATCACGATGCCCTTCTGCGTCTTCAGCTTGTCGACAAGGGTCGTGACGTCCTTCGGCGGCACCACCGCGTCCTTGTCGCCGTGAATGATTAGGCCGGAGGACGGGCAGGGGGCGAGGAACGAGAAGTCGTAGAGGTTTGCGGGCGGTACGATCGAAATGAAGCCTTCGATCTCCGGCCGCCGCATCAGCAATTGCATCCCAATCCAGGCGCCAAATGAGAAGCCGGCGATCCAGCAGCTCTTGGCTTCCGGATTGATGGTCTGCGCCCAATCGAGCGCGGCGGCGGCATCCGATAGTTCGCCGGTGCCGTGATCGAAAGTGCCTTGGCTGCGGCCGACGCCGCGGAAGTTAAAGCGCAGCGCGGAAAAGCCGCGGTGCACGAAGGCGTAATAGAGCTGGTAAATGATCGGATGGTTCATCGTCCCGCCGAATTGCGGGTGCTGGTGCAAGACGATCGCGATCGGCGCGTTTTTCTGCTTCGCCGGGTGGGAGCGGCCTTCGAGACGGCCAGCGGGACCGGTGAAAATGACTTCCGGCATCGGGAATCCTTGGCAAATCGGCCGGTTTCGCGCAGGGCGGGTT
>JBOHII010000231.1:0-3426 GCA_050725955.1 Pseudolabrys sp.
ACCCACCGCTTCGCGGGGGGAGGGAAAGAAGAGATCGCCTTGCCCAGCGTCCGCGCGCTGCCTAGGGTGGCGTCGAAAACACGAGGAAATACATGCGTTTTGAAGGCACCAAGGCCTATGTGGCGACCGACGACCTGAAAGTAGCGGTCAACGCGGCGATCACCCTCGAACGGCCTTTGCTGGTCAAGGGCGAGCCCGGCACCGGCAAGACCGTGCTGGCGCTGGAGATCGCCAAGTCGATCGGCGCGCCGCTGATCGAATGGCATATCAAGTCGACCACCAAGGCATTGCAGGGCCTCTACGAATACGACGCGGTGTCGCGCCTGCGCGACAGTCAACTGGGCGACGCCCGGGTGCAGGACATCCGCAACTACATCAAGCGCGGGAAATTGTGGGATGGCTTCGTGGCCGACGAGCGCCCGGTGCTGCTGATCGACGAAATCGACAAAGCCGACATCGAGTTTCCCAACGACCTGTTGCAGGAACTCGATCGCATGGAGTTTTTCGTTTACGAGACCGGCGAGACGGTGAAAGCACGCCGCCGGCCGGTGGTGGTCATCACCTCCAACAACGAGAAGGAATTGCCCGACGCCTTCCTGCGCCGGTGCTTCTTCCACTACATCCGCTTTCCCGATCCCGACACCATGACGGCGATCATCGAGGTGCATTTCCCCGGCATCAAGCAGCGGCTGGTGGCCGAAGCGCTGAAGCTGTTTTACGAAATCCGCGATGTGCCGGGCATGAAAAAGAAGCCCTCGACTTCCGAACTGCTCGACTGGCTGAAATTGCTGATGGTCGAGGACATCGGCCCGGAGATTTTGCGCGAGCGCGATCCCAAGAAACTGATCCCGCCGCTGCACGGCGCGCTGCTCAAGAACGAGCAGGACGTGCATTTGTTCGAACGGCTGGCCTTTATAGCGCGGCGCGAGGGGCGCTGACGCCGCTCAGGCCGCCGGCTTGTGGGGCTTCCTCTCGGGCTTTTCCGCGGGCTTGGGTTCCGGCAATTTCACTCCCGCCTCCGCCTCGCCTTCATTCGCCGCTAGCCAGCCCTGCTCCCTGGCATAAGCCACGATTCGCTCGCCGGCCGCGCGGCCGATCCGGCGCGCCTGCAACTCCACCTCGGGGGACAACCTTTCGGGCGAGGATTTTTCCGACGTCAGAACATTGGCTACAGCTTCGCCGTAAGCCTTACCCTGCTTTCCGGTCAGCGGCTTGCCGGCGCCCTTGGCGTCCGCGCTGAAGGTGAGCAACTGCTGCTTCCCGCGGGCCGAGAAATACGACACCGTCATGTCGGCAACCACGCCGTCGTAGCCAACGCCGAAGCCCATCTTTTTTTTCTTGGGAATGCTGCCCGGTTCGCCCGGCCGCAGCCGCCCGCCGATTACCAGCGCCTCGTCGTTGAGAGTGAGCGAGTCCTCGCTGCCGGACTGCGCATCGAGCCCGCCCTCGCGCAAGGTGGCAACAATACTTGCGACAATTTCGTCGTTTATCCGAGCGATCGTGCGCGGCTTGCGTTCGGAGGTCGCCAGGCCGCCGGCCTTATGTTCCAGCCGCGTGGTGAAACCGCGATCGATCATCGGCACGTCGGACGACAGCACGAAGTCGGTTACCATCACGCTCTTCGGCTTCGGCGGCGGGCCGCCAAACCCGCCGCTGGTAACGGCGCAGCCGGCAAGCGCCAGCGCGGCAAAGCCGATGGCAAGTGCGAGGAAACGTTGCGCCGAGGGGATCATCGGCAGGGAGATTAGCACAAACCCGACGCGGCGAAAGCATGCGCGGATTACGCCCGAATCGCGTCCCGGCGAATATTTATTCCGGTGCGGCCGGCGCGACCGGGGTTGCCGAAATCCCTTGCCCGCCGCGGGCGGCGCGCCGTGTCGCTTTGTGCAAGCGCCCCCACTCACGATAGCGCGCCAGCCCCTGCCCGATGCGGTCGACCGGCCGCGTCGCCCAATAAGTGCCTTGCGCCAGCATCCGACCCAGCGCGCCGCCGGCCCAGACCAACTCGTAAGGCGCAAACAGCCGCCACGTCTGATCGCCCTCGACAATGCCGCGCGCAGTCAATTCGCCGCCCATGGCCGTGGTGTTTAGCCCGTGCCCGCCGAAGCCGCTCGCCACCCACAGCCCGTTCTCGATCTGGCCGATTTGCGGCATGCGGTGAATGGCACGGCCGAGCGTGCCGCGCCACAGATGCGCGACCCCGACTTTTCCGAGCGCGGGAAAATTGCGCCTGATGTCGGCGACGAGGCCGCGGCGCACCCAGCGCGGATCCGCCTCCCACACCCGCATGCGGCCCGACCACTGCAGCCGTTCGCCGCCGGACTCCGCGCTGCCGACAATTCGGTAATGATTGTCGGCGCGATTGGTGTCGCTCACCGCGCCGCGGTAGCGCACAATCTCCGAGAGCCGCACGATCGGTTCGGTCACCAGCACAAAGGTGGTGATCGGCAGCAGCGTCGCCCCCAGCCGCGGCACCAGGCTGCCGAGCTGCACATTGCAGGCGAGCACCACATGACCCGCGCGCACGCGCGCTTCCGGCGTCTCGATGCGCTTGCGCACGCCGGCGGTGTCGATTGCGGTTACCGCCGTCCCCTCGAATATGCGCGCGCCGGATTTTTCCGCGTCGGCGGCGAGACCGAGCGCGTAATTGAGCGGGTGAATGTGAATGGCGCCTGGGAAATGCAGCGCATTGAAGTAGCGCCTGTTCGGCAGCGCCTCGCGCACGCGCGCGGTCGGCCAGTGCTCGACATCGGCGCCGACCCAGCGTAATCGCTCGACCTCGGTTTGGATCGCGTCGTCGTTGTCGGTCTTGGAGACGTGCAGCCAGCCGGACACCGGATCGACGCCGGGCATGTCGGTGTCGGCGATCGCGCGCCGCACATAGTCGAGACCTCGTTCCGACAGCGCCCATAATTGCTTGGTATGGTCGAGCCCAATGCGCTCGACCATGCTGTCGATGGTCTCGTGAAAGCCGGGCAGCACGAAACCGGTATTGCGCCCGGATGCAGCCCACGCCACGCGGTTCGCCTCAAGCACCGCCACCGACCACCCGCGCCGAGCCACTTCCCGCGCCACCGTCAAGCCGGCGAGACCGCCACCGATCACGCAGACGTCCACGTCGAGGTCGAAATTCAGCCGCGGGCGCTCCGGGCTTGCCACCCGGGTCGCCTCGTACCAACTCGCTGCCGTGTTCTCGCCTTCGTTCATACGATCAATTGGCGCATTGTTGCGCCACTGCTGTGGCCGCGGCGCGCATGCTAGACTGCCGCAGATTCGAAATCGATGCCTTCACGTTCCCGCCCCGCCATCCGAACCACCATGCGCCGCCTCTTGCTGCTCCGCCACGCCAAGGCCGAACGGTCCGAACCGGGCACGAAAGACCATTCCCGCGTGCTGATCGATCGCGGGCGCAAAGACGCCGCCAAG
>JBOHII010000232.1:0-4811 GCA_050725955.1 Pseudolabrys sp.
GCCTGGCGCTTGGCCGGCTGGCCGACGAGACGCTCGCCGTAGTCGGTGAAGGCGACGATAGAAGGCGTGGTGCGCATGCCTTCGGCGTTCTCGATGACTTTAGGTGATTTGCCTTCCATGACGGCAACGCACGAATTGGTGGTGCCGAGGTCGATGCCGATGACCTTACCCATGGTTCTCCCTCTCAATTTACGGCGGGCCGGCCGGGCCGATTGGCGCCCGCGTGGGGAATAGCGCGGACCATCCGCGAACCCCCCGATCCAGCCCCCTGGATACGCTTTTTGCCGCATTTGCGCGGCTCAATGGCTCATATAGGAGGGCCGTCGCAGCCCGCAAGCCAGACCGTCACGAAATCGCGAGCCGGGCGCCCGGCCTCATCCGGCACCCGGCGGATGCGCCAATCTAGCGGTTGCCGCCGCGGATCGGGGCGGTTAGGCAGACCTGCTAGCTTCCGACCGTTTGTGCAAAGCAGAAACGCCGCCCATGCCCCGCCGTCTGTTGGCTTACCTTGTGGCGTTGTGCGCCGCCGTTGCGGCGATGGGGCCGGCGTTGGCCGGCGAAACGGTATTTCCGCCCGGCCAGCGCATCGGTCTCGCGCCGCCCGGCGACCTGAAGCCGAGCACGCGTTTCCCCGGTTTCGAAGATATCGACCGCAAGGTTACCGTCACCACGCTCAACCTGCCGCCCGGCACCTACGCCGATATCGAGCGCGCATTGCGCACCCAGAACCAGCACGGCCTGACCGACGTGAAGCAGGAAGCGTTTTCCTTCCATAGCGGTGCCGGAACGCTGATTACGGCCCGCGCCCAAATCAAAGACGTCGACATACACAAGTGGATTCTGTTGGCGACCGCCGGCGCCGGCAAAGGCCTCGACATAATGATCGAGGTCAACGTGCCGGATGCCGCACTCGCCGTCTATTCCGACGCAGCGATCCGCCAGGCGCTGGCCAGCGTCACGTTCCGCCCGTCGCCGATCACCGAACAGCTCGGCATGCTTCCGTTCAAGCTCGGCGAGCTCGCCGGTTTCCGGGTGGTGAAGGTGTTTCCCACGGGTGGCGTGGTCATGACCGAGGGGCCGAACGACGACGTCGGCAATCAGCCCTATTTGGCCATCGCCATCGGCGGCGGCGCGCCCGAGCAGGCCAATGACCGCGCCTTGTTCGCGCGCGACCTGCTGGTGTCGGTGCCGTTGCGCGATCTGCGCCTGCAGTCGGCGGAGGCGATGCGGATCGGCGGCGCGCCGGGCTACGAGATCAGGGCGCAAGCTACGGGGCCCAACAACCAACCATTATTACTTGTGCAATGGCTACGTTTCCGCGGTGGCAATTTCTTGCGCATCCTCGGCATCGCCCCCAAGGACAATTGGGACACGCTGTTCACCCGCTTCCGCGCCGTGCGCGACGGCATCGAACCGCAATGAGCGGCGGGCGCTAGAATTTGATCGTGCTGCGGATACCGGCCAGGAAGGCATTGCCCACCGTCGCATTCGGATCGTTCGGATCGGGCACGTTGCCGCCGGGGTGGACGATGTATTGCAGATCCGGCTGCACGATCCACCAGGGCGCGATCTGCGCCTGATAGCTCAGCTCGAAAACCACTTCCTCGTTGCGGATCGGGTAAGGCGGACCGTTGAACGCGAGCGTGTCGCGGCCGAGGGCTGCGGCATCACTGCTGATCTTGGCGTAAGCGACGCCGAAGGTGAGCACGTCATCGTCGCGCCCGGGCAGCAGGCCTTTAACGCCGGCGCCGGCATCGACATAAAACGAAATCAAATTGCGGTCGGACGGCGACATGCCGGCGCGCGCGAACAGGTTGCCGCTGGATTTGCCGGCGCGCCAGACCATCTGGTCGGCGACCGCGTAGACTCCCCAGTCGCCGCGGTGATCGAGCGGGCCGGCGACCGCCGGATCGGCGAGCGAAACGACATGACCGGCGGCATCGAGGCCGTAATGCTGATCGGCGAAGTCGGTCGTCGCGTACCAGCCTCCGAGCTTATAGACCCCCGGCAGGCCTGCGTCCTTCTTGTCCTGATTGACGGCGTATTGCAGTTCGCTCATCCACAGCGTGCCGCCTGAAAAGCTGAACGTCGTGCCGTGCTTGTTGCACTCCTGTGGATTGTCGTTGCAATTTTTGCCGGCCGGATCGCCGGAGAACACCGCCGCCAGCACCGTGAGCTGGTCGGTCGGTTTGACTGAGAGGCGTGCGCCCGGCGTCGCCAGCGGATAGGCCGGACCGCCGCTCGTCATGTTGGCCGCCAGCACGCCGGCCCAGCCGAAGGTGCCGTTGATCAGCCCGCCCGCGGTATCGCTGGCGAAAAAATCTCCGTCCGCGACAATCTGGCCGAGACGCACCGAGAATCGGTCGGCGAAATTCTGTTCAAACCAAGCTGTGTAAAGGCGCGTCGTCGGCACCGCGTCGATGTTGCTGGGGTCTGAAATACTGCCGGTATTTTCGCTGACGTTGCGGCCGCTATCATGAATCTGGAACACGGTGATGTGAGTCTTGGCGCCGGTCCAACCGATCAGTTTCTCCAGGTCGGTGTTGACCGAGAAATGCCATTGGCCTTCGTAGCTCGCCTCTCGTTGCAGCCCGCCCGACAGAACCGCAAATACTTCGTTGGTGTAGTCGAGATTGATCTCGATGCCGGTGTCTTTCAACTTGGTGCGCGCGCCGCCCCAGTCGCCGGTGAGTGTCTCCTGTTCCCAGATCGACGCCGGGGCCGTAGCTTTTTCGTCGGCCTGCGCGCCCGACATCCCCAGAACGCCGAGCGTAGCGCTCGCCAACAAAAGCCGCCGTAACCCCGCCCGTTTCGAATCGCCCCGCATGACTGCCCTTTTGTTATGTTATACCATCTCGGGTCGGTGAAGCCGCTATTTCGCCAGCTCGGCGAGCTGGCGCAGCGCCTTGAAATGCGCCGCGCGCACCGACGGATTGAACAACGACCAGGCCTCCGCTTGCTTCACATTGCTTGCGGCCGCGGCGAGCTGCCCGCGGTAATCGGCATAGGCCAGCGCGGCGCCGGCGGAATCGTCCGCTTCGGCCGCCATGGCGATCCGCCGCAACGTCAACACCATGTCCTTGGCCGCGCCGCTCGCGCGCCGACGTTCGGCGAGGCCGCCACTGACGCTGGTATCGGCGCGGCCGGGGAACGCCTCGGCCAGTTCGCGCCATTCATTGCCCACGGCATCGACGGTCAAGCCGATGATCTCCTTGTTGCGCTCGGGGATCGCCGTATCGAGCACGCTGACGAACTGCGCGATCTCGTCGAGCTTGGCCTCGACCGTATTGCGCACCGTTGGTTCCTTGGCGTCGCCGACCGCGTCGAGGTAAGCGACGAGATCGGTGCGCTCGCCCTCACTCAAGCCGAGATCGAAATGGCGGTCGAAATAGCCGACCACCTCGGCATAGCTGTCTAACCGGCCATCGTGGAAATAGGGCGCGTTGAAATTGGCGTTGATCAGCGTTGGCGTCTTGAACCATCCGCCGGTGCCGACATCATGCACTTTGTGATCTACGAAGACGCCGGACGGCTGGTGGCAACTCGCGCAGCTCATGGCTGCGTCCTGCGGAAACGGCCTGTTGAACAGCGCTTCGCCGCGGTGCGCGGCTTCGGAGGCTTTTTCGCTCAGACCGCCGCCCGCAACCAGTTTCGGATTGGGCAGGAAGGCGATTTCCTTGATGTAGTCTTCCAGCGCGTCGACAATCTGCGCCGATGGCTCCGGTCCGGCGAATTCGTTGACGATGGCGTTGCGGATGAATTCGCGCAACGTCGGAACGCGGCCGTCATGGGCGTAGGGCGCAAGGTATTTTGCGCCGCGCAGGCTCGGCGGCGTCACCGCGTCGAGCACACCGTTGTCGGCTTTGGCATTGAACAGGCGGTTAGTGACGTCGAAGGTGCCCGGCCGGCTCGACAATCCGGGAATGAAGAGCTTTGGGTTGTTGCTGCCCTGCTGATGGCAAGTCTCGCAGCTCATGCCGGCCTGCCGCGCCACGCCGCCGAAGATATTGGGCGAGGAAAACAACAGGTCGCCCAAATTGAGCAAATAGGAGCGCTTGCCGCCGGCAAGCTCGGAATAAAACAGCTCGTTCGGCTGATTGAGCGGCTCCTCGTTGAGTTCGGTGCCGGGCGGCAGTACGCCCTCTTTGGTGGTGATCGGCGTCGATCCCGCAATGCCTATGCCGAGTGCCAGTGCGGCGAGGCATGTGGCCGCCAGAACCGGCGCGTATGCACGGCCGGCCATCTCAGTCCCCCACCGCCGGCTTCTTCAACTTCAATTTCGGCGCCGCCATTTGCAGCAGCACGGCAAACTCCTCGCCCGCCTTGTGCAGCCCCGCGGCGTCGACGCTCTTGAGGTCTTTGCCCTTCACGAAATCCTCGACCTCCTCGATCTTGTCGAGGATGCGCTTGTCGAGCTTGGCATCGCGCGCCTTCAGCGCCGCGTGGAAGACCAGCTTGTAAACCGCCTCGATGCCTTCGTTGTTTTCATAGATGTCGCTAACCGAGGTGCCGGCATAGGGCGACTCGCCGCCCTTGGATTTGTTCTCGCCGATCTCGTAGGCGAGCTTGGTGGCGCCGTTGAGCAGGCCCTGCGGCTCGAACTTGAAGCCAGGCGCGGAAAGCTGCTTGTCGAATTCAGCGAGATCGGTGACCAGCTTGTCGACCGGCGCGGCAAGATCGTCGAGCTTGCCGGCAAACAGCGCCGCCTCGATCGCGTGATAGCCCTGCTTGGCGTCCGGCCAGGCGTCGATCGCCTCGTCGAGCTTGGGGAAAAATTCGCCGGTGATCGGCTCGGCCGCTTCCCAGCCCTT
>JBOHII010000233.1:0-6461 GCA_050725955.1 Pseudolabrys sp.
GCCCAGACGCAGGCCATGGCGCCGGCTTCGATGGCGGTGAAAATGCCGAGCAATATGCCGCCGATGATGATGACGATGGTGATCAGGCCCCAGGTCGCATCGATGGTGATGCGGATGGCCTGGCGCAGCGGCACCGCGTCGCCGCGCGGATGGCCGTCACGGTAAGCGATTAACAGGCAGAGCATCACCAGCGTCAGGCCGAGCAGCAGGCCCGGCACCACGCCGGCCATGAACAGGCTGATGATCGAAATGGTGCCGCCGGTGGCGAGCGAATAGATCACCGCGTTGTGGCTGGGCGGCACCAGGATCGCCTGCAGCGACGCGCTGATGGTGACGTTGGTGGCGAACACGCGCGGATAGCCGACCCGCTCCATCTGCGGGATCATCACCGAGCCGATCGCCGAGGTGTCGGCGACCGACGAGCCGGAAATCCCGCTCAAGAACGTGGTGGCGAGGATATTCACCGCCGACAGCCCGCCACGCACGCGCACCAGGCCGACCAGCACATTGGCAAACGCAACCAGCCGGCGCGCCATGCCGCCTTCAGCCATGATGGCGCCGGCCAATACGAAGAACGGAATGGTGAGCATCGCCACCTTGCTCACGCCGTCGGAGATTTTCAGCATCACCGCCTCGGGCGGAATGCCGATCCATAATGCGCCGGCGAGCGCGCCGAAGCCGAGCGAATAGGAAATCGGCGTGCCGATGACGAAGCAGAAAAACAGCGTGCCGAGCAGGATGGCGATGTCCATGACGCCCTACTCGAACGCCGCGGGCGCGTTCGGATCGCCGGCGGCAGGCGCCGCAGGCCGGCCGATCAGCAGATGTTCGGCGATGAACAACAGCGTCACGGCGCCGCCGCACGGAATCGGCAGGTAGGTGACGCCGGTCGACAGAAAGGGAAATTCGGCGATGGAATTGTACCAGGTCGCTTCGACCAGGCCGATGCCATAGACCACCATGAACAGCGCGAACACCGCCATCAGCGCTTCCACTGCGAGTTCGCAGCCGCGCCGGACGGCGGCCGGCAACAGGGCGGTCACCACGGTTACACTCATATGGGTGCCGAGCCGGTAGCAGGCGGCGGCGCCGAAAAAGGTGAGCACGATGGTGAGCAGCACCGCCATCGGCTCGGGCCACGAGGCCGCGCTGTTGAGCACATAGCGGGTATAGACCGCCCAGGGGATCACCGCCGAGATCAGCACCAGCGCGACCCCCGCGATCAGCACGCAAAGGAAATAGAGCGCGTCCATCGCTTTGCGGAATTGGGCGGCCATGTTTTTCCCCCGGCGTCACTCCGCGGCGCCGCGAAGCGGCAAACCCGGAATCCATGACCACCGAGCGGGAGTATGGACTCCGGGTCCGCGTGCTTGGCTCGCGTCCCGGAATGACAGATTGACTACTTCACGTCCTGGATGCGCTTGATCAGTTCGGCAAATCTCGGGCCGTATTTGTCCCAGACCGGTTTGACTGCCCGCTGATAGGGCGTCTTGTCGGCGACCGGAATGATGATGACACCGGCGGCCTTGGCTTTCTCCATCGCCTTGGCCTCGTATTCCTTCCAGAGCTTGCGCTCCTCCATCTGCGCCTCGCGGGCGAATTTCTTCACCAGCGCCTGGTCGTCTTTCGACATCCCGACCCAGGCCTTCTTCGACATCACCAGGATTTCCGGCACGATCAGGTGTTCGGTCAAAGTGAAGTACTTCGCCGCCTGATAGTGGTTGTCGAATACGAAGCTCGGTGGATTGTTTTCGGCGCCGTCCACCACGCCGGTCTGCAGCGCGTTGAACACCTGGTCGTAGCCCATGGCGACGCCGTTGCCGCCGAGTGCATTCATCATGTCGACGAACATGGGATTGCCCATGACGCGGAACTTCATGCCCTTGAGATCGGCGATGGTGCGGATCGGCTTCTTGGTGTCGTAAAGCGAGCGCGCGCCGGCATCCATCCAGCACAGCGCGATCAATCCGGCTTTCGGATTGTTCGACACCTTGTCGAGCAATTCTTGCCCGATGGGGCCGTCGATCACCTCCTCCATATGCGCGGTGTTGCGGAACAGGAACGGCAGATTGAACACGTTCAAGTCGTCGATCACCGGCCCAAGCGCACCGACTGAGACGCGCGCGAGTTGGATGGCGTTGACCTGCGCCTGCTCGATCGCCTCTTTTTCACCGCCGAGCTGCATGGACGGATACATCGCGACGCTGATGCGGCCTTGCGTGGCGTCGGACAGTTTCTTGCCCATGCTCTCGACGGCGGCTACCGTCGGATATCCGGCCGGATGGACGTCGGAAGCCTTGAGAACCAGTTTCTGCTGAGCAAGCGAAGCGGTGGCCGAAAGCGCGATCGCCGCGGCCAACACGCCGCAGGCGAGAGAAAGATTGCGTGACATCATGATGGCAACTCCTCCCCAGTTATTCGTTTTTTTTGCAGCGAAGCGAGTGCAGGAGGCAAAGCGATTTGATCGTCGCAGGCCTGCCTGTTACTGATCCCCTTGATGATGGCCTTGGCCAAATCCGCGGGTCAAGGTGCCGGATCGAAATCTTGCATGACAGCGCGAGCAAACGAATGAAAAAAGTCCTTGTTACCGGAGCGGCCGGAGACCTCGGCACGCGCCTGCGCCAATCGCTCGGCGCCGCCTATCCCGGCCTGCGCCTGAGCGATATCCGCAAGCCGCAAGGCATCGGCGCGAATGAGGAATTCATCGCCGCCGATCTTGCCGATTACGCTCAGGTGGAAAAAATCGTCGCCGATGTCGAAGGCATCGTCCATCTCGGCGGTTATTCCGTCGAAGGTCCGTGGATCACCATCCTCAACGCAAATATCGTCGGCAGCTATAACCTGTTCGAGGCCGCCTACCGCGCGGGCGTCAAGCGCGTGGTGTTCGCCTCCTCCAATCATGCGATCGGCTTCTACCGCCGCAACCAGCGTATCGGCGTCGACGTGACCGTGCGCCCGGACAGCCGCTATGGCTTGAGCAAGGCGTTCGGCGAAGCGCTCGGCGCGCTTTACGCCGACAAGCACGGCATGCGCGTGACCTCCATCCGCATCGGCAACGTCCAGGACGCGCCGCCCGACCAGCGGCGGCTGGCGATCTGGCTTAAGGCCGAGGACCTGGTGCAGCTCATCCGCATCGGGCTCGAGCATGCGGACATCCATTTCGAGATCTTCTACGGCGTTTCCGACAATGCAGCGGGCTGGTGGGATAACAGCAACGCGCGGCGTTTCGGTTATCGGCCGCAAGGCCGCGCCGAGGACTTCCGCGACCAGGCGATGGCCGCGCAGCGGACACTTGCCGCCGATCCGGTCGGCGCGCGCTTCCAGGGCGGCCCGTTCTGCAGCAATGAATACGATGCCGACCGGTTGAAGTGAGGCTGCGCTACCCCGTGAGCGCGTGCAGGATGCGCGCCCAGCTCCGGATGCCCTTGTGGAAGCATCGCAGGTCGAACTTCTCATTCGGCGAATGCACACGGTCGTCGTCGAGCGCGAAGCCGACCAGCAGCGAGTCCATCCCCAGCACGCTCTTGAAATCCGCCACAATGGGGATCGAGCCGCCGGCGCCGATCGCCACCGCCTTGTGGCCCCATTCTTCGGCCAGTACCTCGCGCGCCTTGTTGAGCGCCGGATTGTCGAACGACAGCTGCAACGCCGGCGCCAGGCCGAAATTGCCGAACTCAACCTTGCAGTCGGCAGGCATCCGGGCGCGCACGAAGGCGCGGAAACCGTCGCGGATTTTCTCCGGGTCCTGGGCGCCGACCAGGCGGAACGACACCTTGGCCGAGGCTTCGCCCGGGATGACGGTCTTGGCGCCCTCACCCGTGTAGCCGCCGATGATGCCGTTGATCTCGGCGGTCGGCCGGGTGGTGATCTGCTCGATCAGCAGGCGGCCTTTTTCGCCGACCGGCGTCTTGAGCCCGATGGGGCCAAGGAATTTCTCCGGTGTGAGATCGAGTGCCTTGAGATCGGCCTTGATGTCGGCCGGCAGCTCCTTCACGCCGTCATAGAAGCCGGGGATGGTGACGCGGCCATTGTCGTCCCATAGCGCGCCGAGGATCTTGGCCAGGAGCCGGATCGGGTTCTGCGCGGCCCCGCCGAACACGCCCGAGTGCAAATCCCGGTCGGCGCAGGTGATCTTGACGTCCTCATAGACCAACCCGCGCAGCGAAGTGGTGACCGCCGGCGTGTCGGCGTCCCACATGGCGGTGTCGCAGACCAGCGCCAGGTCGAGCTTGAACTCGGCCGCGTTGTCGCGCACGAATTTGAACAGGTTGCGGGAACCGCACTCCTCCTCGCCTTCGATCATGGTGGTGATGTTGAGCGGCAGCTTGCCGGTGACCGCCTTGAACGCCCGGCAGGCCTCGATGAAGGTCATGGCCTGGCCTTTATCATCGCAGGCCCCGCGCGCCACGATGATCTTGCGGCCGCCGGGCAGCGTCTCGATGCGCGGTTCGAACGGCGGGCTCTTCCAAAGGTTCAGCGGATCGACCGGCTGCACGTCGTAATGGCCGTAAAAAAGCACTCTCGGGCCAGCAACGCCGTTCGTCTTGCCGACAACCACCGGATGGCCCTCGGTTGGGCGGACTTCGGTGGCAAAACCGATGCCGGTAAGGTCGGCGGCGACGTGCTCGGCCGCGATCCGGCATTGTTGCTTGTAGGCCGGGTCGGTGGACACCGAGGCGATGCGCAGCAGCGCGAACAAACGTTCGACGCTTTGATCGATATCCTGGTCGATGCGGCTTAGGACCGCGTCGAGTGTGCTCATAGGGGCTTTCTCCACCGGTTTAGGTTCGCGCGCGGGGCGAGAGCCGCAAGCTAGCAACGCTTTCCCAAGCTGAAAAGCACCGCCGGAGCGCCCGAATGGGCGAAATTGCCGTCCAAACGCACGTTGAGACTACACACTTGCGTTATCCAGCGAGGATTTTCCAATTTCCAGTGACAATTTCGCAAGCCTAAACGGCGCGCGCGTCTTCCCTGCTCAAAATATGGCAGCGCTCCTGCCTCCGGATACCGCCAGCGGTATTCGCGAAGCGGCGGCCGGTCGACGATGCACGCGCCCTGGCACGCAAGCCAAGTCGCAAGCCAAGTCGCACGCCAAAACACTGCAAGTGACTTTTCGCACTTGACAGTCGAGTGCGGCAAAGTACGCACACTCAAGAAACTTCGCGCATGTGACAAGCCAACGCGCTTGTCATCGTCGCGAACGACGTTCACTATGAAGACAACCCGCCGTCAGTGCGGGGGGCGTGAGGGGGTTATGGACGAATTGATTACGCGACTCGTCGCCAACGTCGGCGTCGATAAGGCTGTGGCGGAAAAATCCGTCGGCATTATCCTCGACTTCCTGGTCAAGGAAGGCCCGCCTGACAAGGTTCAGCCCATCATCGACAAGTTGCCGGGGGCGCAAGCACTTCTGGACGCCCAGCAATCCGCCGACGCCGGCGGCGGCATGTCTTCCATGGGTGGTCTCATGGGCGCCGGCACCAAACTGATGGCGGCCGGACTAAGCATGAGTCAGGTGCAAAGCGTCACCAAGGAAATCATTGCCTATACCCGCGAAAAAGCCGGCGAGGACGCGATCGGGGAGATCGTCGGCGCGATCCCGGGCTTGAGTCAGTTCGTTTGAGCGTCCGCGTTGGCGGCTTAGACGAAAGTAAGAATAAGGCGAGGAAAATCGGATGTCCTATCCCATCACCGAAATCGACGGGATCGACGGCGCGGCGGCCGCGATCCTCAAGAAGGTGGGAATCCGGTCGACCGGCCGCTTGCTCGAGGTGGCGCGCAGCGTGCGCGGGCGCAAAGCCCTCGCCGACGCGACCGGCTTCGACGAAAAGCGCTTGCTCTGCTGGGCCAATGTCGCCGACCGCATGCGCATCAAGGGCATCCGCAAGGAATATGCCGAGCTGCTGCACGCTGCCGGCGTCGATACCGTGAAGGAACTCAAATATCGCAACCCGATCAATCTCGCCAAAGCGATGGCGGATGCCAACAAGACGCGCAAGCTGGTCCGCATGCTGCCGTCCGAGAAGCTGGTCGGCCGCTGGATCGAAAACGCCAAGAAGCTGCCGCTGAAGATCACCTATAAATGAGCGTCTTGCGCCCTGTCCGGGCGGCAAGCGGCGAAAGAGGTGTGCTTGACAGCCGCGCGCCTTAAAGCGCAAAGCCACCGCCATGGAGCTCGCCCGCAGCATCGAAACCAGCGCAGAGCAAGCGCGAAAACCCGCGCCCTGCGGGCTTTCAGCGCTGCTCGCGCTGCGTCGCCCGCTGGTCATTGGCATCCTCAATGTCACCCCGGATTCCTTCTCCGACGGCGGCCGTTTCATTGACCCGGGCAAGGCTATCGCCCACGCCGCGGCGATGGTCGATGCGGGCGCCGACATTCTCGATCTCGGCGCCGAGTCGACGCGGCCCTATGGCGGCGCCGCGCCGGTTGCCGCCGAGGAGGAGCTGGCGCGGCTCAAGCC